>JAEZXP010000012.1 GCA_023419655.1 Bacillota bacterium
TGGCCATAAAGCAGCGAAAGGGAGATGATATCATCTTCTTGGAAGACGAGCATATTCGCTTTGACGCTGCATTAGAAAAGCTGGCCAAGCTAAGACCGGCATTTAAAAATGATGGTACCGTAACGGCCGGCAATGCATCCGGAATCAATGATGCCGCTTCCACAATGCTGGTGGTTTCAGAAAAATTTGTTAAGGAAAATAACTTAAAGCCGATGGCAAGGATAGTCAGCAGTGCATCTTGCGGAGTAGACCCGAAGGTGATGGGCCTTGGTCCGGTAAGCACGCTGAAGCTGGCACTTAAAAAAGCGGATATGAAGGTGGAGGATATTAACTTATTTGAGCTGAATGAGGCCTTTGCCGCCCAATCCATTGCAGTAGTCAAGGAGTTGGAAATCCCGATGGACAAGGTGAACGTCAATGGCGGGGCAATTGCTCTGGGACATCCGATAGGAGCCTCGGGAGCACGGATTACCACGACCTTATTGTATGAGATGAAGCGAAGGAATGAACGGTATGGAGCTTCGGCACTGTGCATCGGAGGCGGAATGGGAGAAGCCGTAATATTTGAGAGAGATGCAATGTGTCAGTAGGAGGCGTTTATGGAGTTTAAAAATATCAAGCTGGATGTAAGCGGCAATATCGCCAAATTAACCATATGCAGACCTAGGCAGCTGAATGCGGTTAATAGAGAGATGCTGGATGAGTTAAGCAGTGGTCTGGATTTAATAAATAAGATGGATGATATACGATGTATGATTGTCACCGGTGAAGGGGAGAGGGCTTTTGTGGCCGGAGCGGATACCACGGCGATGGAACCCATGGACAGCTTTCAGGCAGCAGCACTATCCCAGAAAGGAAATGAGGTATTTCTAATGCTTCAGCGTATGCCGATGCCAAGCATAGCGGCGGTAAACGGATTCGCATTGGGCGGCGGACTGGAAATGGCGCTAAGCTGTGATATACGAATCGCCTCGGAAAAGGCTGTATTCGGATTACCGGAAGTAACACTGGGCATTATGCCCGGATGGGGCGGAACACAAAGGCTGACAAGGCTTATCGGCTATTCGAAGGCGTGTGAACTGATTTTTACAGGCAGGCGTGTGGATGCAAAGGAAGCCCTGCAATCAGGCATTGTAAGTGAGGTATATCCCCTGGATAAATTGATGGACAGGGCGTATGAGCTGGCGGAGCTGATAAGCTCGAATGCACCGGTAGGAATAAGAAATGCCAAGAAGGCGATGAATCTTGGCTTACAGCAGGATTTAAAATCCGCAGTTGAAACAGAAGCGTTGTTTTTTGGGAATCTGTTTTCTACCGAGGATAAAGAGACGGGCTTATCAGCATTTAATAGCAGACAATCAAAACCCCAATTTAAGAATAAATAAAATTGTGACGCTTATGGCGATGCCATAATATGAAAATTCCATAATATGGCACAAGAATGAGAGGTAAAGATGAAAAAGGTATGCGTGGTTGGTGCAGGTATCATGGGAGCGTCGATTGCCCAGGTATTCGCATCAAAGGATTGGAAAGTGGTGCTTTTTGATACAAATCTGGAGCTTGCCGGTAAAGGCAAGCAAAAGGTAGAGGCCGGTCTTATGAGGCTTTTGCAGAAGGAAAAGATAAGTGAAGAGGACATGAAGAAGCTGCTTGAAAAGATTGTACCTTCCAATGACCTGAAGGATGCAAAAGATTGCTCACTTGCAATAGAGGCCATCTATGAGGACTTGGAGGCAAAACAGAAGCTTTTCAAACAGTTGGAGCAAATCCTTCCGGAGGATAGTATATTGGCAACCAATACCTCCTCGATTTCGATTACCGAGATAGCCAATGTTTTGAATGACCCTGCCAGATTAGTCGGTATGCACTTTTTTAATCCGGCAGCAGTCATGAAATTGGTAGAGGTAATCGGCGGTGCCCATTCGAAAGAGGAATATATCGAACGGGTAATTGAAATAGCCAGAGAAATAGGCAAGGTTCCTGTCAAAGCAAAGGAAAGCAGCGGTTTTATAGTAAACCGTATTCTTATTCCGATGATTAACGAAGCCATCAGTGTTCTTGCAGACGGCGTTGCCTGTGCAGAGGATATAGATACGGCCATGAAGCTGGGAGCATCCCACCCGATGGGTCCGTTGGCATTATCGGACCTTGTCGGAAATGATGTCGTACTTGCCATCATGGAGGTTATCTATAATGAAATGTCCGATACCAAGTATAGACCTCATCCGCTGTTTAAGAAGATGGTTCGTGCAGGATGGTTGGGAAAAAAGACAGGGAAAGGTTTCTTCGAATATTAGGATAGCAGCCTTTAATTAACCTGAATTTAATAAAAAATAATTAAAGGGCATCATAAAATATTATATTTTTATTCGATGTCCTTTACTTATGATGTTATAACTACTATAATACAATAAGTAAACAATTAAATGATACAATTTAGATATAATGTGTTATATTTATAACATATGAAAAGCGAGGTTGAATAAGGTGAGCAGCAAAAGATCAAGGCCCCTATACTTTATTATTAAAGAGGATATTAAGGACAAGATTTTTAGTGGGCAGTATGAACCGGGCGATATGATGCCTACGGAAAGTACCTTATGTGACGAATATAAGTCAAGCCGTGTAACAATACGAAGAGCGATTGATGAATTAATCCAGGAAAATATTCTGGAAAGGGGCTTTGGGATGACGGCAAGGATAAAAAGTATGCCTGTTCCAAGGAGCTTAAACCGTTTGGGCGGGCTTCATGAGGAGCTGACTGAATCCGGCATCATGTGTTTTTCATATATTTTAAATAATGAGATAATAACAGCGGATAAAAATCTTTCTGCAAGGCTGAACATTGAGCAGGGGGATGAAATATATAAAATAGACCGCTTACGTTATGCGAACAGTAATCCCTTATGTTATCAGATTATCTATATTCCCGCCAGACATTGTCCTGATTTGGATACGAATAAGCTGACAAAGTGCTCATTATATGAGATGATTGAAAAGGATTATAAACTTAAGATATCCTATGCAACTCAAAAAATTCATGCCTGTATGGCAAATTATAAGATAGCGGCTTTGTTGGAGCTGAGTGATATAACCTGCATGCTGAAGGTGAACCGCACAACTTATCTGGATACAAATGAATGCATAGAATATTCCGAGAATTACTATGTTTCCGACAGATATGAACTATCGATGACATTAAACAGATAAATGTATCTACATGTTTGCACAGGAATGGAGAAAGAGATGAAAAATTATTTAATTATTGATATAGGAACCAGTTCGTTGCGTGTTGCAATCATGAATGAAAAGCTTGACATACTAAGAACAGAAGTTAAAAAACGAAGTGTGGAAGCCTGTTTTTCGGCCGAAGAAGAATGGCAGAATTTATTTTGTATGATGAAGCAAATTATCCAATCAGAAAAAAGGAAGATAGATGGTATCGCAGTCTCGTCGCTTCTGGGCTGGGTTGGAATCGATAAGGACGGCAATGCCGTGACCCCCTGTTACTCCTATATGCACCAGTGTATTGAAGAATACGAGGAATTCAGGCAAAAATATACCGATGATATAATTCACCCTATCTCCAGAAGGTGTATAAGCTCGGAATTAGCGATATTCAAATTGCTGGAGCTTAAAAAGAATCACCAGGATTTATACGGGAAGATGAGTAAGTTCATATCCTTGAAGGATTTTATTAATAGAAAGATTACAGGTATAGCGGCAATCGACCATACCAGTGCCAGTTATACCATGCTATATGACGTACAGAATGAGGAATGGAGCCAGGAGATTCTTGAATATTCGGGATTAGACAGAGAGAAGCTTGCGAATTTGGTAAGACCCTATGAAGCCGTCGGACATCCATTGGATGAAATTGCGGCGGAGCTTGGAATTTCTTCGGATATTCCTGTTGCTGCCGGCAGTGTGGACGGTTCAACAGGGATTCTGGGAGCGGGAGCAGTAAATGCCAAAACTGCGGTTTCGGTTATGGGAACAACCGAAGTGTTTTTCATGGTAGAGGACAGGCTGCCATTTGATAAAACAAAATCAATCATTGTTAATCCCCATGTAATCCCCGGCCTGTGGCTTGTCGGAGGGCCGATGGGAATGTACGGAGGAACCCTGGACTGGATGCTGAACAATATTATGAACAGGGCCTTCAGCGTGAAGCAGATGGATGAGCTGGCAGGAAATATACCTGCGGGCAGTGAGGGAGTTGTGTTTGTACCAAGTCTCGCCGGAGAAAGAGCGCCGTTTTGGAATCCGCAAGTCAGAGGAACGGTTGTTGGAATGGAATATAAGCATAAAGCGGAGCATCTATTCAGGGCTATTATGGAGGCAAACGGATACAGCATCAGAAAAACCGTTGAGACAGGACGGGATAACGGTGTGTGCTTTGACCGGGTTTATGCCATAGGAGGAGGTTCAAAAAGCGATGTATGGCTGCAACTAAAAGCCGATATCATAGGAACGGCGTTTGAACGCCCTGCCATAGAAGAGGCAACGATGGCAGGTGCCTGCCTGCTTGCAATGATGGCTGGGGGAATTAAAGCCTTGCCAAAAGCAAAAGTAATAAAATCTTTTTCCGCGAATATGAAGGAGAAAGAAAAATATGACTTTTATTACGAAAAATATATGCGGATTCATGATAAAATAGTAGACTTGTACAATTAAATAATAGAATTCTCACGGATAAAGAACAATGTCTTAGGATAGTGCTGAAACAGCACGACCGTAAGACATTGTTTTTATTATAATGTGATTATGCTATGATTGTATCTATAAGTAATATAATATTGACAAGATATCTGCGTAATGGTATTATAATTGTATTAAAATACTTGGAGGTAATCTATATGGGTAATTTATTACGCGGCGGCGAACTTGTGGTAAAGGTACTGGAGGAATTCAACGCAAAGGTTGTCTATGGCATACCGGGAGGGCAGACATTATTCGTAACCGACCCGTTAATCGATACAGATATTAAATTCGTACATACAAGGCATGAAAATACAGCGGCATGTGCAGCGGACGGATGGGGCAGGATAACCGGAGAACCGGGTATCTGCCTTGCTACGACAGGGCCGGGAGCAACGAACCTGATAACAGGATTAGGCGGAGCATTAAGAGATTCCAGTCCCGTAATCGCACTGGTATTCCAGAACAGACTTCCTGATGCGGGAAAGGGAGATGCCCAGGAGAGCAATCATGAACAGCTGTTTAGCA
>JAEZXP010000130.1 GCA_023419655.1 Bacillota bacterium
GGATAGTATGGGAGAAACTAGAGGAAACAGGAATTAAATCATGGGTAGAAGAACAGCCGAAGGGGATAAAAAGCAATCTGACGAAAATCCATGATGATGAAGGGCTGCTTCCCTCCGGCGGGCAGGAGCAAAAAATAGCCATATCACGGGCGCTTGCAAGGAACGGAAGCGTCGTTATCCTGGATGACCCCACAGCAGCCCTTGACCCAAAGAGCGAAGAGGAGGTATTCGAGAATCTAATCCGGCTTACGAAAGGCAAGACCTCCGTATTTATATCCCACCGGCTCTCCAGTACAAGAATCGCAGACAGAATCATTGTACTTGATAAGGGAGAAGTCATAGAAGAAGGAACCCACAAGGAGCTGATGGAGCAGCAGGGGTTATATGCAGAGATGTTCAATACACAGGCAAAGCAATATAAGGAATAATGAAAGCAAAAATATAGTAAAGATTTTCATAATATAACGAATATCTTCACAAAAATCCTGTCTATATAAGAGAAGGCTTTTATGTCACAGTGAAAGGAGGGTAAACATGGAGGATTTACAAATTATAGAATTGTATTTTGCCCGCACCGAAAGTGCGATAAGTGAGACGGACAATAAATATGGCCGTATGCTCCATCGCATTGCATTAAATATACTGTCAAATCCTTTGGACAGTGAAGAGATTGTCAATGATACTTACGGCAAGGTATGGACTGCAATTCCTCCGGAAAGGCCAACGTCTCTGGGAGCATACCTTGGGAGAATCACCCGCAATCTTTCGATTAACCGCTGGCATCAGCAGAGAGCAAAAAGACGGTATAATGGTGCAGAGGTGCTGCTTTCGGAGCTCCATGACTGCATTCCTGACACCCATACGGTAGAGACGGTCATTGAGGCAAGGGAGCTGGCACAGATAATCGACAGATGGCTTGGTACGTTATCGGCGGATGACCGGGTCTTGTTCCTGCGCCGTTACTGGTTCGGCGATGCTGTCAGCCTGCTTGCCGATGAATGCATGACATCGGCGAATAAAATGGCGGGACGCCTGTACCGCTTACGGCAAGGCTTGAAAAAAGCTCTTGAAATGGAGGGGATTTCGTTATGAAGGAAAAGAAGATATTTGATGCATTAACGGAGATTAAAGATGAATATATCGAGGAAGCAAGAACAGTAAAGCTTAAAAGGAATGCTCATTCATGGAAAAGATGGACAGCCGTTGCCGCCGTTGCGGTTATGGCTATCGGCATCGGCGGAGCACTTTTGCTGAATAATTTATTACCTTTTGGCAAAAATGCAGGAAGCGGAGGCTTGGGACACGCAGAAGGGACTGTCTTTATGTCCTATGCGGGGCCGGTATTTCCTCTGACCTTAAGTGAAGAGGATACCACAGTGCGTGCAAGCCGTAACATTGCGTATGATTTTTTGCTTCCGGATGCCAATAGTATTCGTGTCTGGGGAGCCAATGTAAAGGACAGCTACACGCTAAGTAATTCTTCCTCAGAGGAAAAAGTAATCAAAGCGATTTATCCCTTTGCAGGGAGCTTTAATAAGCTGCAAGAGCAGATGCCGGTCATTACCGTAAACGGACAGGAGGTATCGCCTGTACTATATCCGGGAGGCTATTCGGGGGAATTTACCGGTGTTCATGGTTCGGATGAAGAATCCAGTTATAACATTATGCAGCTGGATAGCTGGGAGGGATATAAATCCCTTCTGGAGGACGGCAGTTATAAAAGCCATGCCTTTGCGCCATACCCGGTTTTATCCCAGCAGGTAACGATTTATGAGTTTACCGATTTTGAGGCACCCGAAGATTACGATGCCGCAACACAAGCCATTTCCTTTTATATTGACCCGGATAAAACAACCATTTTGAAATACGGATTTAACGGGGGAGAGTACGGTGACGACGGCTTTAGGAGATACAGCTATTTTGTGCCGGGAGGGGAGAGCAGGAGAGGCCGAACAAAGATGTTGATTGTAATTGGAGAGGATATAACAGATTACAAATTGCAGGGATATAAAAACGGCGCCTGTGAAAAGGGCAATGAGCTTGACGGAATATCGGCAACAATTACGAGGAAAGAAAGGATTCTGTCCGATGTGCTGAAAGAGCTTACCGACGATTTCTTAGAGCAATATGATGACGGCAACTGGCTTGCCGTACCGGAGGGGATGTTTGATGGAGCCGTTTCGGAGTATATGCTCAGATACAGCCTGATTTCAGGGTCGGTTCGTGACCGCTATCATGAAGGAATGCTGGAGGATATTATCCTGGATACCGGAAATCTGCAGCGGGTATTCTACTTGGAGTTCGAGATAATGATACCCGCCGGAGGAAGTGCTTTCGTTACGGCAGATATGTATAAGAATCCAAGCTACGATTTTGCTTGCTCTTACCCCAATAATTCCAAAATTCAGGGCTATGATATGGTGACACAGTTGGGAAGCAATTTGAAATTTGATAGTCTGACGGCGGAGCTGGTCCCGACAGACAAAATTGAAATAGTTCGGCAAAATTTTGGATTCAGCTTACCGGAGGGGGTCATCAAGGTAGAGCTTGATTTGGATAAAGAGCATTATTATCTGGAAATAAGACCTGTGGAACAGTAGAATATATGATATAATGAACGCTAAAGCGTTCATATGGCAAGTTACTTCGTAACTTGAATATGTCCTGGAAAACGGACAGAATTATGATATAATATCCACGAATAAGCGAAAAGATGAGAGGAAGTAGAATGAAAATAGAATTGAAGCAAGTTACAATTGATGAAAAAGAAATCCTTAAGAACCTGTTGGAGAAGTACGATTATGAATTTTCGCAATGGGATAAGCGGGATGTTAATAAGCTGGGACTGTATGGGTATGAATATCTGGATTATTATTGGACGGAGGATAAGAGATGGGCTTATTTTATTCTGGTCGGGGGCAAGCTGGCCGGCTTTGCAATGGTGATTGATTTACCGGAAGTCGGTGACAGAGATACAGACTTCCAAATGGCTGAATTTTTTGTCTTGCATAAATACCGCCGTTTGGGAATAGGCAAGCAAGCATTTTTCAAAGTACTGGATATTCACAAAGGCAGATGGCAGCTAAAAAGACATCCTGCTAATGAAGCATCGGTACACTTTTGGGATAAAGCAATCGATGAATATACAAACGGACGGTTTGAACTTATTAAAGCATATCCTGGAACGGAATATGATGACGGCACATTGGCAGATGTTTTCTTTTTTACGAGTTAATTTGCGGACTTTTAGTATTATTATAATGAGATTCTCATAAATGAATAGGTTTGCAGAGATGTTCAATATACAGGCAAAGCAATATAAGCAGTAGCAATAAGCAATGGGATAGGAGTAATTAAAATATTTGCATAGTATAGAACTTATAAAAGAAATGCCAGGGTCTTAGTAAATAGACCTTGGCATTTTTTCTTATTGAAATTGTATGTAACGAATATGGCAAGGACAATTCAATTCGCATTAAAATGAAAAACATAGTAACGTTACCACAATAGAAACATTATGCAATATGTATAAAATAATGTTGACACATGCAGATGTACATGTTAATATACGTACAGAAAGATAGGAAATATATTATAATATTGTTCTTACATGAATCAATATGGAAATGTTTCCACGTTGTAAAGGAGGAGTCATGAAGAGAGTATTAGCGGGGTTAAGTGTAATTATTATTCTAATAATTATTGCTGTAATGATTATTGCATTTGGAGGAGGTAGAATGAGAAATAAAGATATGATTTCTTTGGATGAAGAACGCTATATGGATAAAATCCGGGGGGCTTGGTTAGGCAAAATGGTTGGTGTTAGTTTGGGTATCCCTACTGAATTTAAGTTTACGAATAGGATTGGAAGTCCTGAGGAGGTTCCGGTTTGGACACCGGATACTATTAAGAAGGCATTTATTGAAGATGATTTATACATTCCATTTGCATACATGCAAGTTTTAAAAGAAAAGGGCATCGAGGTAGCGCCGAAAGAAATGACAATCAGTTTGTATCCTTATGGATTTGAATTTTGGGGAAGTCATTATGAAATTTATGAAAAAGGGGTTGCTCCTCCTGACTCAGGACATCCTAATCAGAATCGTTGGGCAGATGGACTAAGTTATTCATTCGCCGGAGATTATTCAGGGTTAATCGCGATGGGACAACCAAACGTACCGATTGAATTAGCTGATAAATATGGAAGACTTCTTGTTTATGGGGACGGTATATTTGGCGGAATGTATATTGGAGCAATGTATTCAGAAGCATTAATAAACGATAA
>JAEZXP010000179.1 GCA_023419655.1 Bacillota bacterium
AAGAGCACTGTGACGTCTTTTTCGGTTGTAAAATGACTCTATATATTCAAAAAGAGCTGATTTCGCCTCTTCAAATGTATGATAAGTAGTTGTGTATACCTCCTCCTTTTTCAATACGGAATGAAAGGATTCTATGCAGGCGTTATCATAGGGGTTTCCTTTCCGGCTAAAAGAATGAATCATTCCTTTAGTTTGTAGGTATTTTTCGAATTCATCGCTGGTATACTGGCTGCCTAAATCACTATGAAGAATAATACCGGATGTATCTGGAATGTTTAAGCAGGCATTTTTAACAGCCTGTGTGGCAAGCTCTGCAGTGATATGCTTACCATATGCCCAACCGATTATTTTGCGATCATATAAATCCATTATGGATGCTAAATAGGTCCAGCCTTCCTTCGCTACATGAATATAGGTGATATCCGTCACAAGTTTTCTAAATACGGTATCAGCCTCAAAATCACGATTCAGAATATTTTCCTTATCCTCCAGAACAAAACCTTGATTTTTTTGATACTGATATTTTTTTACAACAATGCTTTTGATTTTAAGCCTTTTCATGTGACGCTGAACTCTCTTTAAGGAGCAGGGAATATCCCGGTCATGCAGCTCATGCTGAATCTTAATGGCACCATATCTTTTTTTGAATTCATGATATACAGAAAGTACTTCCTTGCTGAACTGATTGAATTCCTGCTCTCTTTTAGAAGGAATAGGATTGAGCGCAGCATAGTAAGTGCTCCTGGGGAACTTGAGTGCCGAGCATAATTGCTTAACAGTATAGTTATTAAGATTAGCCTGAATAAAGGACACGAATTCGGCTAATGATTTTTTGCGAATATGGCAGTAGCTTTTTTTAATATTTCATTTTCAATTTCAAGCTCTTTCATCTTTTTTTGAAGAGCCTTGTATTCCTTTAAAGAAATAGTCTCTATATCCGATACAGCAATCGGTGCAAGAGTCTTGATCCAGTTAGAAAGTGTGCCTTTGGGAACGCCATATTCGCGGCTTAATTCAGCTATGCCTTTGCCCGCTTTACCGTGCAGATCAACAATCTGCTGTTTAAATTCTGGCGTGTAAGATTTTTGATTTTTCGCCATTATGTTGAACTTCTTTTTTATAAGTATAGTTTGTTCAACTTCTCGTGTCCATAATTATATACTAATACCAGGCCAATTTCTAAGCGAATTAAAAGAATAGTATTTTTTAATTTTTTCTCTGTTCGCGTTCAACGTGGATTTATCTAAATTATAAATATTCATAACGTCAATGTAACATTGAGGGATATCATTACTGTAAACAAAATCATTCAATATTTTCAATGCTTCTACGTTTAAATCCGCACAAAATATCTCTGAAATTTTTATTGTCTTATATATGTATATATTACCATTTTAACACATAATTATCTGTAAAACAATACCACATATTCCTTCTTGAGTTTCCATACTTTTATCCACAAGCCGCTGTTTTTTAAATCGGTGTAAACAACTTTCAGAAAATGCCCAAAATATAGGGAACTTCCTCTTTTGTTATGGTTAAATCAAGGTATCTATTCAAAAACAATCAAAAAACTGAGTAATAAACGGATGACATTGCCTGGGTTGGCAATCGCCTCATGAAGTCTTCTCTAATCATTGTACTTTACTTGACAATTCAAGGCATAAAAATAGCAGCAACCTCACTACTGTTTTAAGTAATAAGCTGACGCTTGTTTTATACCTTTTCTTTTGAAAAAGAGATATAAAAAGAAGTCGTATTTGTTTGAACCGCTCGTAGGTAATGGAAAAACAAAAATAGGGTCGTTGCAATTTTGCAACGACCCCTTACCTTTTAAGGTCTTTCACTTAGTGTTACATTCAATTCCTTCTCTATATACTGGCCGTTTTGCAGCTCTTTGATTTTGAGAACAATCTCTTCTCCGGGTCTTGAATAGGATAGAATGTTAAGCAGGTCATCGACCGTCTCTATCTTTACATCATTAAAGCCTACGATTATATGACCGGATTGCAGCCCGGACTTTTCGGCCGGTGAATCCTTCACGATATCATTAATAAATATACCGACAGGCATATTAAATTGAGCTGCTAAATCACTGGTCACATCCCTTGCTGTCTCAACATTGATGCCTAAAAAGCCCATCTCCGTAACTTCTAAAGCCTTGTTGCTCATAAGCAGATTTATCATCGGAATTGCATCGGATATGGGAATCGCATAACCCATCCCCTCAACCAGCGTATCCGCGAATTTCATTGAATTAATACCGATTACCTCGCCGTTTATATTCAATAATGCTCCGCCGCTATTGCCGGGGTTAATGGCTGCATCCGTCTGGAGCAGGTTCATGGTGATTCCCTGAATAGTAACTTCTCTATCAAGGGCGCTTACATATCCGACGGTAACCGATTGTCCGTAGCCTAAAGCATTTCCGATGGCAATTACCATCTCTCCCGCTTTCAGGCTGTTCGAGTCTCCAAGCCGGGCAACCTTAATTGCACTTAGCGTCTCATCCTGCAAATCCTTAAGGTCAACTTCCAGGATAGCAAGGTCACTTCTGTAATCCGAGCCTTTAACAACCGCTTTTGCCTTACTGTCATCCGCAAAGACAATCTCTATCTCATCCGCACTGTCAATTACATGATTATTTGTAACGATAAGGATGGACGAATCACTCTGTCCGATTATAATACCTGACCCGCTGCCTGTCACCGGATTGTTATACTGTCTGCCGAAGAACATATCATAGCGGGTAACAATATCCGTTGAATTGATTGACACGATGGAGGGCATTACCTTTTCCACGATATCCGAGACATCTGTAATAATACCTCCCGCATTTGTATTGGTACGTACCGGCAGCGTATCATCTGCCAATTCGATAAGGGTACTGTCGTCGCCCGGCGGATTATTATCCTCGTCGATTATAACCGTATTATCGGTGTCTCTTCCTCCCATGAAGAAATAATGATAACCGCTAAAACCCGCACCGGCAATTATTCCAAACGCTAAGGCTGCTGCCGTAAATCTGAAAAACCGAAAGAAAAGACCTCTCTTCTTTTTCTTTGGAGGCTCCTCTTTAAGCTGTGGTGTAGGATATACCTGACGGTAATCATCATTTGCCATATACCATCCCTCCTGCCCGGTACTACTGCTGTAAGAATTATTATAATTGCTGTTAACATCATTATTACCGTAATCATTGTAATTATGACTGCTGTCATTGTTTTTCTCAGAAGCATTATAATCCGCATTAAGATTATCGTTCATATTATTTGAATTCAGATTGTTCGAATTATCCATATAAAGTTCCTCCTTTCAAAATCTAATTCTTTTTTATGTTACTGCCATTCTAACAGCTAAATATGTTCACTTTGTGATTAGATTTTGAAATAAATATGAAGAATCTTATTGAACCGGAATATAGCTTCCCAAAATCTTCAGCTCAAGGGCTTCTTCACTTATACTGTAAAGTGCATTCTTAACCGATTCATCCTCAAGGCTTCCTTCAAAATCTGCGAAGAAACGGTAATTAAATGCCTTTCCCTTAATCGGCCTGGATTCAATCCTTGTCAAATTGATATTGTTATAAATAAAATGTGACAATATATGATAGAGGGCACCGCTTCTATGGGGCAGTGCAAAGCATATGCTGATTCGCCTGGAATTTCTTTCATATCTTCGCTTATTCGAGATTATGATAAATCTTGTCTGGTTATTCTCTTCATTATGAATAGAGGCCTTCAATAATTTAAGTCCATAGACTTCTCCGGCTCTCTTACTTGCTATCGCTGCCTGGGTGACATCGTTCTCTTCAAGAATCCTGCGGGCAGCTCCGGACGTGCTTCCTCCCTCTTCCAGTTCAAATTCAGGATGCTGTTTCAAAAAGCCTGAGCATTGTAAAAGTCCCTGACGATGGGAATATACTCTCCTGATTCCTGCTATCTCCGCACCGGAAATCCCCCACAAATTATGGTCAATCGCGATTACATGCTCTCCAATAATATAATTATCGTATTCCGCCAGCAAATCAAATATATCCGAAAGGGTGCCTGTCGAAGAATTCTCAAT
This sequence comes from Bacillota bacterium, assembly GCA_023419655.1. Lineage (GTDB taxonomy): Bacteria > Bacillota > Clostridia > Lachnospirales > Lachnospiraceae > Mobilitalea. The sequence continues at coordinate 4,069 of JAEZXP010000179.1, forward strand.
GGGAAGTACACCATAATCCGCCTGGTTGTTTGCGAGGGCCATCATGACCTCCTCAAAGGTTCCCATCGCCATTCCTGTTCCCTGATGATTAAAATACTCCAGCATCGCCTGCTCCGTATAGGAACCGGTTTCTCCGAAGTAGGCTATCCTCGTATCCTGCACCGCTTTAAATTTATCCTCCGCAACAAAGCCTATATCACTATATGCCTTGAGTTCACTGTACTGTGCCCTCCTGCTTATCGCCATAATCTGTGTAAACAAGTCGGCAACAGCATCTTCGTTCCTTCTGTCCTTTGTCTTTTCCCTGAGATACTCTATCTTTTCCTTTTCTCTGACAGAATCATATACCGGCATCCCCTTCTCCCTTTTATAATCAGCCACCTTAAGAGAAAGTCCCATCCTGTATTCAAAAAGCTCCAAAAGCTTATTATCCACCTCATCAATTTCTTTTCTGATTTCAGACAAGTCTATCATATACGAATAATCCTTCCTTTCTTTATATCCTGCAAACTTTATACCTGAACGTCAGCCATGTTCATATTATGCAGGCACATATCCAGCTCTTTATTCAATAATTCTGGTATTTATGCAATTGTATTTATACAATTATCCCGGTATTCTTGCAGCAATCCCGGTATTTATACAATTACCCTGTTATTCACATAATTATCCCGGTATTTTTACAATTATATCTTTTATGTAATTGCATATTCTATCCGGTAGTTATATAATATCTATAGCTACAAGTTAATCATTCTGGGGGTGCTCACTATGTCAACAATAAAAAAAATATTACTGTTTCTATGCATAATAACACTCGTAACCTTTGCAGGAATATATATATATTCATCCGGCCGTACATATCTCAATGACGAAGAATTAACAGGAAATACAACGGGCAATATTTATAACGGCGGTCTTTTCTGTGAAAAAGACGGCAGAATATATTTTAGCAACGACAATGATGGCGGAAGCCTGTATGTAATGAATTCCGATACTACCAATATTAAGAAGCTCCATTCTGATAAAGCCGCTTATATCAATGCCGATGAAAACTATGTCTATTATCTTCGTGCCAATAATACGAGAGAGAACAACTCCGGCAGCGTTTTTACGTTTAATAACACCGGAATATACCGGATTAATCAAAACGGAAAAGGCATAAAGCTTATCAGCAGCAATCCCGGAGCCTATGTTACAGTAAAGGGTAACTATGTTTATTACCAGAATTATAATGTTAAAGAAGGACTGTTTTTATATCGCAACAAGACCGATGCTTCTCTGGAAAGGCTCTTGCTTAAGGAAGCCGTCATACCGTCCGTCATTAACAATAACAAGCTGTACTTTGTCGGTGTCAATGAGAACCATAATATAAATACGCTTGATTTGTTAAGCTTTACAACCCGGACCAATATAGAAGGTAATTTCGGATTCCCCATCTTTTTCGGAGAATATATTTATTATATGGACCAATCCAACAATTATTCGATTAACAGAATGCGGCTGGACGGCTCCGAGCGTACGGTGATTGTAGATGAGCGCTGCTCTGCCTATAAT
>JAEZXP010000230.1 GCA_023419655.1 Bacillota bacterium
TCTTCAAAGGGTCTTCCTGCTGCTTCCCTGCCATTCCAGCCGATTAATTTTTCTGCCGCCGCATTGATGTATAGAACATCTCCGGACCGGTCGGTTACAATCACTCCATCACCAATGCAGGATAACGTCTCCATTAAGAATTGGGTCCGGTCATTTTCAGCTATATCGTACAGCAATATTCTCACCTCTTTTATGATGATTGGTCTGTATATCTCATATCAACTGGCGGCTAATCTTAACTTCTCCGGTATTCACATCCATTTGCAGTGTACGGCTTTCATTGCCATGCAAATCGGCTCTTTTTACATTCAATCCCATTCCCGCCAGTGAATTCCTGACTGCATCGATATTCTTCCTGCCTACTTTGAATATGTCCTGATTATTGGCAGAATCTGCACCGCCGAACATCTGAATATCAAGCTCCTCTTTATGGCAGCCATATCTTTGGCATATATTATTTATAAGCAGCGGCACACCCGTTTCGGCAAAATATCCCGGCCGTTCTGCGATATCCTTGCTGTTTAAAGGAACCGGAAGTACCACATGAATCATTCCAGACGCCTTTCTTAACGGGCTGTACACTGTTACTGCTACACAGGAGGCCAGAGCAAAGGTCTTAAGAACATCACCTTTCTTGTTGGATACAACATATTCACCCATTCCCACAATGTGTTCCATCTAATCACCTACTTAAGCAGACTAAACAACGCCTGAGGAATGTTTCCCAGAGCTGCCTGTATTTCCACGCCTCCTATATCAAAGGCTACTTTGGGCATGCCATATACAACGGATGAGTCCTTATCCTGTCCGATGGTTCTGCCGCCTTTTCGACGGATTGCAAGAAGTCCTTTTGCTCCGTCATATCCCATACCTGTAAGCTGGATTCCAATAGCATTGCTGCCTGCTTCCCTGGCTACCGAATCGAACAGTACATCCACAGACGGACAATGGCCGTTAACCTTTTCTCCCTTAAAACACTCCACTCTATATCTTGAGCCAATCTTTTTTATTCTCATATGACTGTCTCCCGGTGCCACCAGCACCGTTCCCTGGTCCGCATAATCGCCTGTCTGCGCTTCCTTTACCTTAAGTGATGTCTGATTGTTAAGACGCTCTGCAAACATCTTTGAAAATACCGGAGGGATATGCTGTACAATAACGATTCCCGGAACAGAAGCAGGCAGACTCTTTAATATGCTGTAAATTGCCTCCGTACCTCCGGTAGAAGCACCAATCGCAATAATTTTCTCTGTATTGCCGGCGATACTTCCCACAATCCGGCCATCCGCCTTTTCAGGCTTAGGGGGCAGCGGCGCTTTAACCGTGGAGGCTGCTTTAATCTTATAAATCAAGTCCTGCCAAAAAGCTTCGATACTGCTTTGTGAGTTCATATCCGGTTTCGCTACAAAATCAACCGCACCGGCTTCAATCGCTTCAAAAACCTTATTACTGGCTGAACTAACCATAACAACAGGTACAAAATACTTTGGCAGCAGCTGACGAATAAATTCAATACCATCCATGCGGGGCATTTCCACATCACAGATAATAACATCCGGTCTTACCTCTATCAGCTTGTCTCTCGCCTCAAAAGAATTGGCCGCAATCGCTGCTATCTCAATCTGGGGATTAGAGGAAATCGCCCGGATTACCGCTTCCCGAAATACCAGACTGTCATCAACCACCAGTACTCTGATTTTTTTAGCATTATTCATTGCCCGTCTCTACTCCTTCCGATAAACTGAGGGCATTACATATTTGAACCGTGTCGTTTCACGGTTTAGCCCTTCTGAAAGTCCAATAAACAAGAATCCTCCCGGTTCGATAATATCATAAAGACGTTCTGCCAATCTCTCCTTCGTAGTATTGTCAAAATAAATCATGACATTCCTGCAGAATACAGCATGCATTTTTCTTTTGAACGGAAAGACTGTATCCATAAGATTGATATTGCCAAAAATCACTTCGTTCCTGATTTTATCCAAAAGAATGCTTTTTTCACTATCGATTCTTTTAAAATACTGTTTTTTCCAGCTTTCGGGTAAATCAGCTATTTTATCGTTACCATAGATACCTGCCCTGGCAGTAGCCAGTACACTCTGGGAAATATCCGTGGCCAAAATCTTTGTATCCCAGCCCGCCTTGCCGGGTCCGAAAAACTCGTCAATCAGCATCGCCAGTGTATAGGGTTCTTCACCGGTGGAACATGCCGCGCTCCAGATACGCAAATCTTTGTCTTTGACCGTCTGGGACAGATATGGCAGCACCCTATCCGTAAAAAACCGAAAATGCTCCGGTTCCCGCATAAAATAAGTATAGTTTGTGGTAAGCTTGTCCACCATCACCGCCGCTGCTTTTCCTGTTTTATCGGCCCTGACATATTCCATGTACTCTGTCAGGCTGTATATGTTCATACCTATGAGCAATTGGCTTAGTCTTCCCTCTACTAAAGTCTTTTTTTCATTTTTAAAATAAATGCCGTAATGCTTCTTTATAAACTCGGCAAAATTTAAAAACTCATTTTCTGTTATCGTCACCATGTCATCACCTGCCTTTATAACCCGTTGAAAGATAAGCTTTACAGTGCCGAATTAATCTCTTCGAATTCATCATCCGTAAGAAGCTTCTGACAATCCAACAACAGCTTGACACTTCCTCCTGCTTTTCCTATTCCTATGATGTATTTATGTCCTCCTTTGGTAATATCCGGCGGAGCGGCGATATCCTCATCCTTTATCATCAACACCTCTGAAACGCCGTCAACAATAAGACCGATGGAAACATCGTTTGTTTCCAGTACAATGATGCATGTCCTGTCGGCATATTCCCTTTCAGCCTTCTTAAAACGCAGCCTAGCATCCATTACAGGTATAATCTTACCTCTGAGATTGGTAACTCCCTTTACATACTCCGGCATTTCCGGAACCTCTGTAATGGGCTGGATACCGATAATCTCTGTTATGTAACGTATCTCAATGCCGTAAAGCTCCTTATCCATGGAGAATATAAGATATTTCCCTTTTAAGGTATCTTCATCTTCCATTTCTGCAAAATTCAATAAATTTGTCTCTGCCATATCAATAGCCTCCTTTTATTTTTCTATTTAACTATAAAGATTCAATAAACCACCTATATTAAGAATCAAACTGATACTTCCGTCTCCCAGAAGAGTACAGCCAGCCAGTTCGTCCACCTTTTTAATATTTTTCATATAGGACGGCAGTGCCTTTACCACAACCTGGTGCTGTCCCAGAAGCTCATCCGCAAAAAGACTTAAGCATTTATCATCCTGTTCAATCATCAGCATAATACCGCTTGTCAGTTCCGTGGCTTCAGCCTCTATCTCAAACAATCTGTGTAATCTGAGGACCCGGTAGCATTCTCCCCGTACCATAATCATCTCGTTGCCCTCAGGGTCCTGAATCAAATCCTCGGCCCTTGCCCGGAAGGTCTCCCGGATAGAGGTAGTGGGAAGCGTATATTTTGCCTTTCCTACCCGTATGCCCATTCCGTCGATAATAGCCAGTGTCAGAGGGATTTTCAATGTTGTTACGGTCCCTGCTCCCTCTATACTGTCAATCGATGCCGAACCTCCGATAACTTCAAT
>JAEZXP010000184.1 GCA_023419655.1 Bacillota bacterium
GTCCTAAAAGTAATGGATGACCTAACCAAAAAGCCGGATATCATTGTACTGGACCCGCCCAGAGAAGGTGTCCATCCAAAGGCACTGAATAAGATTATAAACTACGGGGTGGGCAGAATCGTATATATATCGTGCAAGCCAACATCGCTGGTAAGGGATTTGGAGATATTGCAGGAAAGTGGTTATAAAGTGGAAAAGGTATGTGCGGTGGATATGTTCCCGGAAACGGTGCATGTGGAATCCATAAGCCTGTTGCAACGAAAAAATAGTTGAAATTGTTAAAACCCAGTTACGAAGAAGATAAATATAGAGGAGGAATGCGGAAAAATGGATTCTGTATGGTTATCTAATGATATCTTTAATTGGGATGCCTATAGCCAAGGTGGTTCCATAATATCTGAACTTTTATGGAGGCGTTCTTATGAAATTTGGAAGAGAGCATGCGATTTGATTGAAAAAAACGATACTCCATTTGATTTAAACGATGGAATAGCTAATTTAAAAAGAAGTTTAAATCATCGTTTGTCACTTATTGAAGAAATATATCATTTTAAAAATATATCATTTCTGAACAAACCAAAAGGTTACTTAGAGTTATTAGGAGCATATAATATTGTCCGTCCCTTTATTATGAAAATTTTATTAATAATACGTAATAATATAGAACACAATGATTCAGATCCGCCTGAGTTACCACGATGTAAGGAATTGCTAGATATTACATGGTATTTTCTAAAATCCACAGATGCTATTGTTCAAATAAAAAAAGAAAGCATTTATTTTGAAGCGTACGATAATGAAGGGAATGAAACTCAATATGGTTTCTCTATAGATTTTGACTATAATTCTAATACAAGTTTTAAACTATCTGGATGGTTTCCAAAAGATATGATAAATTATAAAGAAGATTATAATTTTTTTAATATAGATACAATTGATTTTAATGGGAAAGAAAAGTTTCAAAAGTTGAATCTGCACAAAGATAAATTAGAAACAGATAGATGGGTAAATGGTAAGGTAAGTACTGATAACGGTGTTGATTACAAAAAGATAGTACAGATAGCTTTGGCAACCTATTAGTAATAATATGAAATTTATTGGACTTACAAGGGATTACTAGCTTCAGTTGTCATCTTTTTTATCTCCTCAAGGCATGTGGAGGTCGTAATCCTGTTGCAACGCTTAGAAGCGTGACAAATAGCAATGTTGAATGTTGAAGGATTATAAATAGAAATGTATTTTAATGAAAGGCTTGGATGTCTGGTAAAGAAGCATTGTATATTGACAAAATAGGGCTTCCACCAAGGGAAAAATCTGCCCATTTGGCATCATTATTGTAGCTTCGATATATAGTGTAATGAAAAATTTTTAGGAATTAACATCTGGCGTTGAAAGGATATACCCGGGGAGGGTATGAAGAACAGGAGCAAAATGAACATAATTATTGATTTGATGTTGGCGATCAGAGAAAAATGTACTATTTTTTATCATAAGGATACAAAACAATTTGATTACTTTCCTTTTTCGGAATTTGAGCGGAGAGAAGTGGCTCTTGACGAGCTAATCCCTGTTAATGACGTGAATAATTTCAGACTTCCATCCTATGAAGAAGTCAATCATGAGGAAATTATGCGTTTTTATGTGAGAGAATATGTATGATTGTGCTATCGGTTAACGAATTATTAGATGTTGCAAAAAGTGAAATGTTAAACCTTAAATATGGAGAGGTTTTCTTGGTTCGTGATCTATTTAAAGGTTATGAATGGAATAGAATATCTCGTAGTAATCGGCTTCTCCTTGGCACCTTATTCCTTAATTATATAAAAAATGATGAGGTTGGTGTTGTCCCGATTGAAAAGACTTCGTCAGGGCAGCAGAGATATAAATGTCATAAAGGAGGACTACCACTATGAATATTTCAAAAGTAGATATAAACAATTACAGATTGCTAAAAAAGACAAGTATTAATTGTGAAAAAGATTTATCCTTGATTATTGGTAAAAACAACTGTGGAAAAACATCATTCCTATCAGTTTTAAGTAAATGCATCGGAAGTAAAAGTGAAATAGGAAATTTTGATTTTAATGACTTTAGTACATTTTTTCAAAAAAATTATATACAGTTGTAAAGGGTTCATCTTCTTTTGAGGAAGATGAACTTACAGGGATTAGGGTTGATTTCTATATCGAATACAATGAAACTGATGATTTAAAAATATTAGTAATTTGTTATTAGATTTGGATCCTCAAAATACTACTGCAATTTTAAGATTTGAGTATGTGTTAAAAAACAATCTTCAAAAACTAATAGAGGAATTTGCTGAATATGAATCAGAAAGGACAACTCTTAGTTCTGAAATAGCTTTTAATAAATTTATCGGGAAAAATCATAAAAAGTATTTTGAATTTAGCAGATACAGCGTGCTATATGATTACAAAGTCCGAAAAGTAGATAATAAAATTTTTAGACTTCTTGACAATAAACACATAGATATATCGAAAATAATTGCTTTCAATTATAAAGAATTTATTGGAGATGGACAAAAAGATAGGTGGTACTGATAAAACTATAAATCTGAAAACATTTATGGCCACACACTCTTCACATATTGTGGCAGAAAGCGATTTTGATGATATAAAATATTTTGTTAAAGAAATAAGTGGGGAAAATGTCTATGGGAAAAGTATTTCTTAGCTACTCAACAGTTGATAAACCCTTTGTTAATTGGTTAGTTGGAAAACTGATAAAAGAAGATATTGATATTTGGTATGATGAATTAGAAATAAATGCTGGAGATTCTATTAAAGAAAAGATATCTAAAGGTATTGAAGCTTCGAGTGTTTTTTTAATTATATTAAGTAAATCATCAGTAAAATCAAGGTGGGTTAATTATGAACTAAATGATGCATTAATTTATAGAGCACAAAAGAAGGGTATAAAAATTGTTCCATTATTGATGGATAATGAAACAATCATTCCCTATAGTCTGTCTATGGTTCAATATGTTGATTTTAGAAATAATAAGGAGTCTTCTTTAAAAGAATTAGTAACATACTTACATTCAACTGAAAAAGCTCACATTCCAAATTGGGAATTGCTTTCACCTAAAAGTTTTGAAGATATGGTTTATGATTTATTACATAAAATTGGCCTAAAAGATATTATCAGAAACGCCAGTTCAAGAGACCACGGATTTGACTTTGTTGGGTATTACTCTACTGATACAGATCATACTCCTAAAAAGGAAAAATGGATAATTGAATCAAAGCTCTATAAAAATGCAAAAGTATCAGTTCAAACTATTGCAAGCCTATACGGTATAGCTAAATTATCAGCAGCAGATAAGATAGTAATAGCTACAAACTCTTCGTTAACTAGTTCTGCTCTTAATTTCATTAAAGAAAGTATAAAAGATATCAAGGTTCAAATCTGGGACGAAATTACCTTAGCTGATTTAATAATGAAATTTAGTGATGTACAGAATAAATTTTTTAAAGCAGATAATACCGTTGATGATATGGTAGTCACTATTTATGATAAAGAGTTAATAACTGTTCAAAATTATATAAATAGACTTAAAAGTTGCCCAGAAGGAAGCATGGGGTGGAAAGAATATGAAGATATTTGTATAGAGATTTTGAATCATTTATTCGTTCCTCCATTGAAAGAACCTAAAATACAATCGAGAACTGAATCAGGTATCGATATTAGAGATGCTGTTTATCCTAATAGAGGAAATCACGAAAACTGGGGATTTATTCGTAATGATTATGAGGCAAAATATATAATCTTTGAGTTTAAAAACTATTCCCTAAAGGAGAATGGTATTGATATTGACAAACATGTAGTTAATCAGGTTAGAAATTATTTAAAACATACTATTGGTAGAATAGGATTTGTATGCAGTAAAAAGAAACCGACTCCAAGCGCTTTTGAAGCTAGAAAACAAGCATTTATAGAAGATAAGAAGTTGATTTTGTTTCTTAATAATGAGCATCTAATTGACATGCTTATGAAAAAGTATAAAAATGAGGAACCATCTGATGTAATTGTTGATATGATAGATGAGTTTAACATTAACTTTGGTTAAGATAAACATATAGGGAAATATTTTATTCTGTCAAATATAAATATTTATAAATAGTTTTTACCATTTGAGCCTGACTTGCTTTTTTTATAATTTTAATGAAATCTATAATAAAGTAGTAATTAGGTATACGATTTTATATTGGACATAAATTTTATCCTGATGCCAAGGGGGTACCAGGCTCGATGGTCATCAGAATTGCAGCAACAAGGCACGTCGAGACGGTGGTATTGATAACGCGCAATATATAGCGAGACATAACGGGAGGGACATAATATCTTGTGCATTGACTCATTCAAAGGATAAATATAGCCTGCCCATCATTAGTGCGAAATTGCGGTATAAACAGCCTAAATAAGACAAGGAGGTAAGCTGGTGGATTCAAAGTTTTGGTATATCCCGGCAAGAAATGATCGTTTAGAAAAAAAAGTCGGAATCTATTGTAGGGTCAGTACAAATGAAAAAGAACAGTTATATAGCCTAGCAGCACAGATTTCTGCTTTGACGAGAGCAGTTGCGAATGTCAGTCAATGGCGATTGGCAAATGTATTTATCGATATCGCATCAGCGAAGGGAGAAATTCCCCGTCGTGAGTTTGAGAGATTGATTAAAGAATGTGAAGATCACAATATCTCCGTTGTCCTGACAAAAAGTATTAGTAGATTTGGTAGGGATACGGTTGAAACACTATCTGCAATAAATCGGTTGAAAGCTGCAGGTGTCAGGATTATTTTTGAACAAGAGAATTTGGACACTGATGAAGTTGATAGCAATCTTATGATTTCGGTGATGGAATCCTTTGCTCAGGCTGAAAATGAAAGCCGAAGCGAGAATATCCGTATGGGACTTGCTATGAAAGCGGCAAGCGGAACATCCGGACTCTACAAACAAAAGTTATATGGCTACGTCAAGAATAAAGATGGCGAACTTGTAATTAATGATGAACAGGCTAAGGCGGTGCGGGGTATCAGGATGGTGCCAGTGTGATTGGAATCATCAAGAAGCTGTCAGATGCAGGCATTCCGTCCCCTGCGGGCAAGGAACAATGGAACAAGCGAGCGATAGAGACAATACTTGAAAACGAGAAATACACAGGTACGGTTACACTTTTAGATTCTGCTACACAGGAATATGAGTATCAGGTGAAAGAATGTCATCCTCCGATTATAACGGAGAGTGAGTTCAGGGCTGTTCAGGAAGAAAAGAAAAAACGAAGCAATATCGTCATAAATGATGACGGTACGCATCGCAGCAGTAAGAAATACAGTTCGAAGAAGAAATAAGAAGATTCAAACTCATGGAGGTGAATTATTATTGGAAAAGATAATACCAGCTAATATTCAGGAACTGTACAATTTAATGGTAGAAAACAAAAATTTGTGTGGTACATTTGAATTGACCGATAATATTATTCATTGGAATCTGTTTGAAGGTTTTTTGATAACTATTTCAAAAGATTATATCGATTTTTATATTGGCATAGACAAAAAAGCATTTGGTAAGTTTTACGACTCATTTACGCACTGGCATCCATCAGACGACGAAATATATTCTGATATTTGCAAGATTGGTTCCAAAGGAAATGTAACAGTAATACACAAATCGTTTTTAGGTGAATCAATTTTGTACAGCGGTTCTGTAACCGATTGCAAATATAAAAGAAAGTGGCTCTTTGGTAGATATTATTATTTGTATGCTGAATAATGCATCGACTAAACATTAACTTCAGTTTGCCGTGCACAATAAAGTAAAATAGCCTACTTAATCGAAGCAACAGATTAGATGTCAGGTCTTTAGGCGGGGCTTAAAAAAGCTTGCAAAATGATACATTTCGCTGATTTTGGACATATTACCTCAAATAGCCTAAGTATCACATGTGGAGACGGTCGTGTTGATGGAGAGGAAAGCCCAGTAATTCAAAGATTTGAGGAGATTTAGAAGCAAAATATTAAATTATAATTTATATACTTATAGTAGTGATTCAAATTAAAAAAGGCGGTAGAACCTCCTTTAGATGAGACAAATGATTGCACAAAAAATCGGGCATAACCACATGAAAATTGATAAGGTATATATGCAGGTGGGAGGTGATATTTATGGGATGGATTGAAGGAATTAGTGATGCTTTAAACTATATCGAAGCCAATATAACCGAAGAATTGTCAATGGAAAATATTTCGAAACAGGCATTTGTATCCCCGTTTTATTTTCAAAAGGGATTTTCAATGCTTTGCGGTTTTACAGTTGGAGAGTATATCAGGCAGCGCAGGCTTACTCTTGCCGGCAGTGAGCTTGTGTCGACTGATGAAAGAATCATTGACATTGCTTTGAAATATGGCTATGATTCACCGGATAGTTTCACAAAAGCCTTCATTCGTTTTCATGGTGTCACACCGACGGCTGTTCGAAAAGGCGGTGCAATGATAAAATCTTTTGCTCCCCTAAAAATCAAATTTTCATTGGAGGGTGGTTTCATTATGGATTACAGGATTATTGAAAAAGAAGCATTTACTGTTATGGGTGCATCCAAAGTATTTAGGTATGATACTGCAAAAACAGAGATTCCGAAGTTCTGGGCAGAGCATTATCAAACAGGAAAAGGTGAAGTTGTATGCGGAATGTACGGAATATGCATGGATGAGAGCCTGGATTCAGACGAGTTTGAATATCTGATTGCAGACAATTATAATCCATCTATAGAAGTTCCGGATGGCTATGTTACGAAGATTATTCCAAAACATTCTTGGGCTGTTTTTGCATGCAAAGGTGCAATGCCAAAAGCCCTGCAAGATGTGAACCAAAAAATCTTTTCAGAATGGCTGCCTAATTGCAAGGATTATGACATTGCAGAGGGTTACAACATTGAACTATACACTAACGTTGCGGATTACCCGAAAGGGAATCAAGATGAAAACTACTACAGCGAAATCTGGATTCCTGTCAGGAGGAAACAAGCAAACTAAAATAAACATGACAGGTTTCTGATAAATTAGAATTTGTTGAGCAGGCTATATTCATTATATGAGTTAGCCTGCTCTTTTCATCCTATCGGATATCTTTCAGCCAATGTTATGCATCAAAAAGGGTTTTTCTTGCCTGCATTTGATATCACACACAACTATACACAGATAATAGTAATAATGACAATTAAGAGAATGATTGCGGAAAGCTATGACCTTATTGCAGGTAAGAAAAGACAGTAGCGTGAACTATGGAAAAGATAAAAAGTGAAATTTGATGAGTAGACATTCATTCCGGTATAAAGTATACTATTCCTTGCAGTATGCATTATTTATTCATGTTCAGACAATGGGTAAGGAGACGGAAAATCGGTGGAGAAAGAGTATCTTATTTGCCATAATTGCGGGGCTGAGATAGAAGCATTGGACGCCAAATGTCCACATTGTGAAGCGATGAATTATGTGGGCGCAGAGGCGAAGTACATTAGAGATTTAAATAAGATTAAAGATAATCTGGAGAAGCTGGATGAGATTCCGGGAAGAGTCTATAAGTCAGAAATGACCTCACAAATAAAAAGGATTATAATAATAGCGGCTGTGGCGGGAGCTGTTTTTGTTTTGGTTTTCTTGGGGATTAGGATATATCAGAAACAGGAGAATAGTAAGCAGGAGGATTATTTTGCTGACCCGAAGGAGCAAATTTTGTGGGACCGTGATAACTTTCCGAGATTGAACCAATGGTATGAAGAGGAGGAATACGATGAACTGTTGGAGTATCTTATGACCTTGTTGGAGAGTGAGAGACCCTTTTCTTATATCAACTGGGCGCATCAGGATTTTCTTTTTATTTATTCGGAATATAAAGAAGTTATGGATTTTATTCAGCGAATAGACAATCAGGAGGAATGGTCCGAATATCATGTGGCATCCTCTCTGTATGGTGCGCTAAAGATATGCTTCAATTTGGAGAAGGAAGGCCTGGACAAAGAGGAAACCGAACGGGCGAAAACATTTCAGGAAAGTGCAGAGCTGCTGCTTTATGATAAATTTAGGTTGACAGAAGAACAGGCCTTGAAGATATACGAAGATGTTTCCGGAAATGGATTTATGGACTACATAAAAACAGAGCAGTATGCAGCGGATATAATGAAAGAACTTTCACCAAAAGAACCGTAAGATAAAGGCAGAGTAGTATTATGATATTGCAGAGAGCGGTATACTAATAGAAAAAGCAGAGCGTGTAATACGTGAGGGAGAATTTATGAAGTGTGTACATTGTGGAAATAATTTAAATATAGAGGATGAGATTTGTCCTTCGTGCAATCAGCCGAATCCGCATGCGATACAGCACAGAAAGGATATGAAGCATTTTCGTGAGGATTATCATCATACGAAAAAGATGGTTTTTCAGAGAAACAGGGATACGGTCAGTATGATGGCAAAGATTACGATTATTACAATTTTATCGGCACTTTGTCTGGTTGTTTTTTGGGCAACATCGAATACATATAGAATCCATAGTTGGGCGGAGCGCAATCAGATTAATAAAAAGAGCCACATCCATACCGAAAATATGGAAAGATTAGAGGCGGAAAGAGATTTTTTCGGATTAACGGCCTATTATGATAACAATGGTTTATATCAATCGGATGAATTTGACCATTTTAGGACGATACAATTTGTATCAAGTGTTTATTACTATATCTACAGTAATATGTTTCAATTACATAATCAAAGCGGCGAGTATGATGCCAATAAGGAGAGATGGATTCAGATTATAGGGGATAACCTGGAGATGATGTATAATCGTATGGAGCCGAATGAGTATTTACAGGAACAATATTCCGAAGAGCATATGGAGGCCATGGCATATTTGAAAGAAGAAATAGAAGCATTACTTCATGTGTATTTAAAAATCCCAAGGGAAGAGATTGAGATGTTTCCGGGGTTATCATCGGCGAAGATGCAGATAACCATCGAAAGGAGTGTGGAACCGCTTGAGAATAAATAGTGGAAAGATATTAAATGTAATAATCATTGCCCTGAGTGCATTTCTGGTGTTTCTTTGTATTGGATTCTTTTCGAAATATAAGAAAGAGGGTCAGTATTACTACGCATCGGAGGATACTTATTTATATTATATTGCGGATAAAGATTATCTTCATATTATGAACCTGAAATATTATAATTCCAATCAGGAGAAAATGAGCGATACGGTAACGGAATGTATTGCCGTAGCAGATTATTATAAAAATGCGTCATTGTTTAGAGCATATGAACAGACAGAAAACAGCGAAAAGGCACAGAAACATTATGAAAAGATGGAAGAAAATAAGAAACAAATGGGTGAGCTTTCTTATACTGCCCAGGAGATACTGCAGGAATTGGATGAAATTATAGGTGGAGATATTCTTAACTAGTTGTATAATAGATTATAGAGGAACCTAAAAAAGGGAGATTATAATTATGTCAGGAATTCAAGAGTTAATAATCTTGATTTTACATAAATACGATACTTTAATTTAATGACGGGGAAACCCGTCTTGTGTTTTGAAAAATATTTTCTGGTAGAAGGATTCTGGAAAGGGACGAAAACGTATGACATTAAAAGACTTGGAAATCGGAAAGACAGCGGTCATAACATCTGTTGGCGGCAAAGGTGCACTCAGGCAGCATTTCTTAGATATGGGTGTGATACCGGGAGTGGAGGTTACATTAATGAAATATGCTCCGTTGGGAGACCCGATGCAGTTATTAATTCACGGATATGAATTGACGCTGCGGCTTGCCGATGCGGAAAAGATAGAGGTTGAACCTGTTACATCTTCTCAGAGGAAGCAGCAGGGGAAGAAAAATGAAGCGGTACTTTTTAAAAGCAAACGTG
The DNA here is from genome assembly GCA_023419655.1 of Bacillota bacterium. GTDB lineage: Bacteria > Bacillota > Clostridia > Lachnospirales > Lachnospiraceae > Mobilitalea. The sequence continues at coordinate 9,932 of JAEZXP010000184.1, forward strand.
AACATCCCGGTCTGGGAGAGGGCGGAAGATATCATGTGAAAGCGGATGAAAAATCGCTGCCTAAAGGAACGAAGCTGACCTTTGCACTGGCAGGGAACCAGAACTGCGGTAAAACAACTTTATTTAACCAGCTGACGGGTTCGAATCAGCATGTCGGCAATTTCCCCGGTGTTACGGTTGACCAGAAAAGCGGAAGAATCAAAGCTTATCCGGAGACGCTTGTGACAGACCTGCCTGGAATCTATTCTCTTTCTCCATATAGCAGGGAAGAAATTGTATCAAGGCAATTTATTTTAGACAGCAATCCAACCGGTATCATCAATATTGTGGATGCGACCAATATCGAACGGAATCTGTACCTCACGCTGCAATTGATAGAGCTTAACGTGCCGATGGTTCTTGCGCTGAATATGATGGACGAAGTCAGGGGAAATGGCGGGACTATAAATATTAATGAAATGGAAGCTGCACTCGGTATTCCCGTAGTCCCAATTTCGGCGGCAAAGAATGAGGGTGTGGATGAACTGGTTAATCACGCAATCCACGTTGCAAAATATCAGGAGCGGCCGGGCAGAAATGATTTCTGTGACAAGAATAAAAATGGTGCTGTTCATAGGGCACTGCACAGCGTTATGCACCTGATTGAAGGGCATGCGGATGCCGCGAAAATCCCTCTGCGGTTTGCCGCAAGTAAATTGATAGAGGGTGACCGTATCGTGCGGGATACCTTGAATTTGTCGAAGGATGAGAAAAGGATACTGGAACGAATTATTCTTCAGATGGAGAAAGAAAGAGGACTTGACCGTGCGGCAGCGATTGCGGACATGCGATTTTCTTTTATTAAAGAGTTGTGTGACAAGACCGTTGTAAAACCAAAGGAAAGCAAAGAGCATAAAAGAAGTAAAAAAATTGACAGGTTCCTTACTGGAAAATTAACTGCAATACCGGCCTTTATAGGAATTATGATGCTTGTATTTTTTCTTACATTTAATGTAGTCGGTGCGTTTTTGCAGGAATTGCTTGAAGCCGGAATAGAAGGAGTAACCGCAGCTGTTGATTCAGCGCTTACGGCTCTTCATGTCAATGAGACACTTCAATCGCTTGTTATCGATGGTATCTTTAACGGAGTTGGCAGTGTTTTGAGCTTTGTTCCCATCATTGTTACGCTGTTTTTTTTCCTGTCTATATTGGAGGACACCGGCTATATGGCCCGTGTTGCTTTCGTAATGGATAATCTGCTTAGAAAAATCGGACTTTCTGGCAGAAGTATCGTACCGATGCTGATTGGATTCGGCTGCACCGTGCCGGGGGTAATGGCAAGCCGTACCCTTCCTTCCGAGCGTGACAGAAAAATGACGATTATGCTTACGCCCTTTATGAGCTGTACGGCGAAGCTGCCGATCTACGGATTTTTTACGGCGGCCTTTTTCCCGAGACACAGCGGTTTGATTATGGCGGGACTCTACTTTTTAGGGATTCTTGTTGGCATTCTTGTTGCACTGCTCTCCAAGGATGCACTTTTTAAGGGAGAACCGGTACCTTTTGTAATGGAACTGCCGAATTATCGTATGCCGGGGGTAAAAAATGTTATCCGGCTTTTATGGGATAAGGCAAAGGACTTCCTGCAAAGAGCCTTTACGGTTATTTTTGTTGCGACAATTATAGTATGGGTTTTGCAAACCTTTGATTTCCGGCTGAATGTTGTTACGGAATCGAAGGATAGTATACTTGCGGTAATTGCCGGGTACATAGCGCCAATCTTTAGCCCATTGGGATTTGGTGACTGGCGTATCGTGACATCCCTGGTCGCAGGTTTTATGGCAAAAGAAAGTGTTGTATCAACACTTTCCGTGCTGTTTGGCAGTACAGGAAGCCTGTTAACTGCCATTACACCGTTATCTGCGGCGGCATTGCTGGTATTTTGCCTGCTTTATACGCCTTGTGTTGCGGCAGTCGCCTCCATTAAGAGGGAACTGGGCAGCAAATGGGCGGCATGGATAGTGGTTGGACAATGTGTGATTGCATGGATTTGTGCATTGATTATAAGGGGAATGGGTCTGCTGATAAGGATGATTCGATAAGCCGATAAAGAGCAATTAAAAATATAAAGTTGGAAGGGTGATAAGAAGTGAGTAAAGAGGATATTTCTGCCCATATAGCAGCAGAGGGAAACGAAAGTATTCACAGTCACAGTGAGGAGCATGGGCATACACACAGCCATCAAAGTACAAAAGCAGTATTGGCCCGCTTGTCTCGTGCAAGCGGTCATCTGAATTCTGTAAAACGCATGGTAGAGGAAGGAAGAGATTGCAGCGAAGTCCTCATTCAGCTGTCGGCTGTTATTGCGGCCCTTAATAATACCGGTAAGGTTATTTTAAAAGACCATATGGAGCACTGTATTATAGACACCGTTGGCTCGGCCAACATCAAAGCCATTCAAAATCTTAACAGGGCAATTGATAGTTTCATTAAATAAGCCGTAAAATCAGGAAGATAAAATCACTTGGTTTACAGGATGCATCCCCATCCGGGGGATACGTTGGCTCTAAAGTTTGTTTTTTTGGATTTTAAAATTGATGATAAATGCAGAATATAGCGGGCGTTCATAAAGTGACAGATTCTTTTTATTATATCCCCTGTCCGGGCTTGTTCTAAAAGAAAAAGCTTCTATAATTGATTCGGGTATGAAATACAATTATGAGAGGCGGTAAAAAAATGCATATTCCAGATAATTATTTAAGTCCGGAGACCTGCGCGGCGATGGGAGCAGCCATGGTTCCTGCCTGGACAAAATCTATAAAGAAGGTAAGAGAAGAAATCCCGAGGGTTAAAATTCCGTTGCTTGGTGTGGGAGCAGCTTTTTCGTTCTTACTGATGATGTTTAATGTTCCGCTCCCTGGCGGTACGACAGGGCATGCCGTAGGAGGAACGCTGCTGGCTATTTTGTTAGGGCCTTATGCGGCCTGCATCAGTGTATCGGTAGCGCTTCTGATTCAAGCATTATTATTTGGGGATGGGGGGATATTGTCATTTGGGGCAAACTGCTTTAATATGGCATTTGTGCTGCCATTCTTCGGATACTATGTTTACAAGCTTATTAAGGATAGAGTTAAAACAGAACAAGGCGAATATGTCGGAATGGCAATAGGTGCCTATGCCGGTCTTAATTTAGCGGCATTGTGTACGGCCATTGAATTCGGAATACAGCCGTTATTGTTTAAGGATGCGGCAGGGCTTGCATTATATAGTCCCTATCCTCTGTCTGTTTCAATTCCGGCAATGATGATACCCCATCTCCTTGTTGCCAGTGTAGTTGATGCTGCATTTACAGTTGCAATCGTAGCCTTTATCAAAAAGGTTTCGCCGGGCACGATGTATGAAGGGGCAAAACAAAAAAGCAAAGCAGTTTACGGATTGATTGCCGCCCTGGTTTGTTTGACACCGCTGGGTCTTATTGCAACAGGTACAGCCTGGGGAGAATGGGGAATTGACGAAATAAGTGAAGTTATCTCCGGCGGCAGTGCGCTTGGCTATGTCCCGAAGGGAATGGCAGATGGATTTAATTTAAAAACACTTATTCCGGATTATGCTGTCAGCGGATTACCTGAAATTGCGGGCTACATATTGTCCGCTGCCGCAGGAGCTGCGATATTAATTATTCTGTTTAAAATAATCAGCAGTTTTAAAAAGGATAAGACGGGAGCTTAGGTTGAATAATTGTAAAGACGAACGGCAAGGAATGCCGGAATGGTTAATGAAAAATGAAAATTATGAACCGCAATCAGACAAGGATACTTTTGTTAACAAGAGTATCCTGTCTTTGTTACAGGTTATTTCGAGAATAAAAGCACAAGACATGGGCGGGAGTACAAAACATAAGATAAATGTAAATCTTAATGTTGTGCTTACTTTTGTGATTGCCGTGCTGCTTTCTCTTTCAAGGAGTTTTTTGTTTGTAGTGATTATAAATGTGTATTTACTTGTGATTTTAAGTACCATGAAGGCAAGTCGGATTATAAGAATACTAAGGATAAGCATAGGGGCGGCGTTTTTTACCTTTATTGTTATGCTGCCTGCTGTATTTTGGGGTAACAGTTTCAGCAGCATTATGATAACCTCCAAAGCCTTTGCAACCATTACCCTGGTTAGTATGCTTTCAAATTCGGCGAGATGGGGCTCTATTACAAGTGCATTAAAGCGTTTTTTTATCCCGGATATTTTTATTCTTGTTCTTGATATTGCAATTAAATACATTGTGATGCTCGGCGGGCTTATGCTAAATATGCTGTATGCACTAAAGCTAAGGTCTGTCGGAAAAAACAGAAATAAATATACATCCCTTTCAGGGATTGCAGGAACCATGTTTATTAAGTCTAAGGAAATGGCCGAAGATATGTACAGTGCGATGGAATGCAGGGGATTTACGGGTGAATACCATGTTTACAGTAAGTCAAAATTCACGGCAGCAGACTATCTATACATCTTGGTCAATGCAGGAATAGCCGTTATGTTTTTTTATTTTGAAAGGAAATGAAATGATTGAGATAAGAGAGGTTTATTATTCCTATTCGGGTATTTGTGCATTAAATAACATTAACCTGCGGATAGAAAAGGGCGAAGCCGTCGCGTTCATGGGGCCAAACGGGAGCGGAAAATCAACTTTATTGAAATTAATAAATGGAATTATTTCGCCTGACAGCGGAATTTACAGGTTCAATAAGGAAGAAATCACGCATAAAAAGCTTCAGGATAGTAAATTTGCAAAACGGATGCATCAGAAAATCGGCTTTGTGTTCCAGAATTCAGAGACCCAGCTATTCTGCTCCAATGTTTATGATGAAATAGCATTTGGACCGAGACAGATGGGACTTAATGAAGAGGAAGTGGATAAAAGGGTAAAGGATTGCCTTAATTTATTAAATATCCAGGATTTCAGGGACAGGGCTCCTTACCATCTAAGCGGCGGAGAACAGCGTAAGGTGGCAATTGCCTGTGTGCTGTCACTTAACCCGGAGGTGCTTGTATTGGATGAACCGATGAACGGCCTTGACCCAAGAACGCAAAGATGGCTGGTAGAGTTTTTAATTGGCTTAAATAAGGCCGGAAAGACATTGATTACATCAACGCATAATCTGGAGTTGGTACAGGAGATTTCAAGCCGGTCCATTCTTTTTGATGAAACGCATACAATAGCCGCTGATATGCCCACGGGAAAGCTGCTGGAGGATACCGGACTGCTGAGAAGAGTTAATCTTATCCATTAATGGATAATTTACGCATGATATTTGAAACATATGGATTGTTGTGATATAGTTTTTATATAGTAATAAATTATTGTATATTACGAAGAGACACTATTACAGGCAATGTTTATCACGACGATTGAAGGAGGGAACCCATTATGAGAACCATGAAACTGGGACAATCAACCTTACAGGTGCCGGTCATTGCGGTCGGCTGTATGCGTATTAACGGACTAAGTAAGCCGGATGCGGAGCGCTTTGTCCAGACGGCCTTAGACGGCGGAGCTACTTTTTTTGACCATGCGGATATTTATGGCGGCGGGACTTGTGAAGAAATATTTGCGGATGCAATTCACATGAACAGAACGGTGCGCGAAAAGATTATCCTGCAGTCCAAATGCGGAATCAGGAAGGGCATGTTTGACTTTTCAAGGGAACATATTTTGGAGGCAGTGGACGGCAGTCTGAAACGGTTAAAAACCGAGTATCTGGACGTACTGCTCCTGCACCGCCCGGATGCATTGGTTGAGCCGGAGGAGGTTGCCGAGGCATTTGACAAGCTCTATAGCAGCGGAAAGGTTCGAAATTTTGGCGTGTCCAATCAGAACCCCATGCAGATAAAGCTGCTTCAAAAATCATTGAAGCAGCCGATTATAGCAAACCAGCTGCAATTAAGTATTACGAATGCCACCATGATTTCAGCAGGCCTCCATGTCAACATGCTGGATGAAACCGCGGTTAACCGTGACGGCAGTATATTGGATTTTTGCCGTTTAAGTGATATTACGATACAGCCTTGGTCACCCTTTCAGTATGGATTCTTTGAAGGGGTCTTTTTGGATAATGAAAAGTTTCCGGAGCTGAATGCCAGGATTGACGAGATTGCTGCGAAATATGAGGTGACGAATACCACGATTGTAATGGCATGGCTTTTGCGCCATCCCGCGCATATGCAGCCGGTAACAGGAACCATGAATGCCGAACGGTTGAAGGATTGCATGAAGGCGGCGGATATTTATCTGACACGTGAGGAGTGGTATGCTATCTATCGTGCTGCCGGGAATACCCTGCCGTAAGAAGCAGATAAAGTACTGAAAGCGTATGGATGTGAATAGAGCATGATGCTAAACTGAAACAAGGAGCGTGCAGGTATGAAAAAAATAGTAATAACCGGCGGAAGCGGACTGCTGGGCCCTTATGTCGTAGACCATTTTGCGGAGATGGGCTATGAGGTTCTGAACGTGGATATAAATAAGCCGGAAAAAAGCTCGGCAAGGTTTCTGAAAGTTGACCTTATGAATCTTGGAGAATGTAATGGTGCACTGGCAGGTGCAGATGCGGTTGTCCATCTTGCCGCCATCGCGGTGGCACACAGTCATCCGAATGAAGTGACATTCCAAAACAATGTAATGTCCACCTACAACATTCTTGAAGCCGCAGCAGGTCTGGGTATTAAAAAAGCAGTGATTGCATCCAGTGAATCCTCCTATGGAATTGTATTTTCGAAGCAAAATCTTGCTCCCATGTATGTTTCGGTGGATGAAGAGCATCCCCAGCTGCCGGAAGATTGTTATGGATTATCCAAAATCGTTGCAGAGAAAACCGCCGATATGATAAACCGCCGATGTGGCATGCAGGTGGTTTCTTTCCGCATTGGGAATGTTATTACCCCAGAAAAATATAAGCATTTTCCCGAATTCATAAACGACGCCCGTAAGCGCCGGATGATTTTGTGGAGTTATATTGATGCACGGGATATTGCGGTGGCCTGCAGACTGGCAGTCGAAGCGGAAGGGCTTGGCTCAATAGCGCTTAACCTTGCTGCGGATGATACCAGTATGGACATAAAAAGCGGCGAACTGATGAAGGCAGAATTTCCGGAGGTAAAGGATATCTGTGCTCCACTTGACAATTATCGTACCTTACTCAGTAACGAAAAGGCGAAAAAGGTACTGAACTGGCAGCCTGTTCATTGTTGGCGTGATAACGTGCCATCGATTTAATATAGGAGGAATGAAGTATGCAATATCATAATTTGAATGGAACAAGTCTCAAAATATCCCGGCTTTGTCTTGGAACCATGATGTTTGGCGGGCAGACAGACGAAGCGGACAGTCTTAAAATTATGGATTACGCCTATGAGAATGGTATCAATTTCTTTGATACGGCCAATGTATATAATCAGGGTGAAAGTGAAAGAATTGTTGGAAAAGGCTTAAAAGGCAGGAGAGATGAGATTATTCTTGCCACCAAGGTACATGGGCAGATGGGAGAAAATCCAAATCATTCGGGACTTAGCCGCCGAAATATCTTGTCTGCTGTGGACGCCAGTTTAAAGCGGCTGGATACGGATTATATCGATATCTATTATATGCACGCACCGGATTATGAAACCTCTCTGGAGGAATCGCTGGAAGCGATGTCTTCTTTGGTAAAGTCGGGGAAAGTCCGCTATATTGGTGTAAGCAATCATGCTGCATGGCAGATTGCCGATATGCTGGCTGTCTGTGACAAGCGTAATTATATATCACCCATTATAACGCAGAATGTATACAATCCGATTACACGGGGAATTGAAACCGAGCTTGTCCCTTTTCTTAAAGCCCATGGCATGGGAATGGCGATTTACAATCCAATTGCCGGAGGACTGCTTGCCGGAAAGCATAAGCCCGGACAGCCTGCTCCCGATACCCGTTTTGCGAATAATAAAATGTATTATGACAGATATTGGTCGGATGAGAACTTCGCGGCAGTTGAAAAGCTTACCAGGATTGCCGCAGAGCACACCCTAAGCATCCTGCAGCTGGCAATGAAATGGTGTGCAGCACAGGATTGCGTTACCAGTATCATTACCGGTGTCAGCCGTCTGTCCCAGCTTGAGCAAAATATTTCATCGATTGAGGGAGAGCCGCTGAACGCAGACGTTATGGCACAATGCGACGAAGTCTGGCATTCATTGGCCGGGACTCGTTTCAGATATAACCGCTAGGGACAGAGATAGGATAAAAAATCAAGGGACTGTCGCAAAATGATATTCGGTACATACCTGTGTGCCGGATGTTATTTTGCGGCAGTTCCTTGCATATAAAGAGGCAATCGGCGGAAAGGACTATAACTTTTCCAACCGCCGGGAACATTGACACGTTTATAGGGCAAATGATATAATTGTATATAAAATTAAATTTCAAATAGTGAAATTGAACAACGATTTGCTGTATACATTAAAAGGAGAGATGACATGAAGGACAAATATTTACCGGGTGATTCAATCATAATTCAATGGGATAATACAGTTAAAACAATTGAATTCGCAGCGGATGAGCTAGTGAAGGCTGTTGAAAAGGCAGGCTGTCTGGCGATAAAGGAAGACAGCAATGCGGGTTCAGAGAATGACTTGCATGGCAGGATTGTATTAATGACAGCCGGAAATATGTCGGACAATCTTAAAAGCCAGAGCGGGATACAGGATGTTTCCCATCTGGAAGCACAGGGATATTCCATCCGTAAAAGGCAGGAGAAGGACCATACCGTATGGTATGTAATTGGTTTTGACGATTATGGAACAATGTCGGGAGGACTGGATTTAGCTCGTATTATCAGGAATGATGGTTTGGAAGCAGATGTTGACTGCGATAAAGTCCCGTATATTAAAGAAAGGGGATTTAAGATAAGCATCCCGTTGGATGCCCGTACACCCAGCTATTCGGACGGGGGAGATGCACCGCATGAAAACATTATTCATATGTGGGATATGGACTTCTGGCGTGAATTTTTGGATGAGATGGCGATAAATCATTATAATGTTCTTTCTCTTTGGAATCTTCATCCGTTTCCTTCCATGGTAAAGGTACCGGAATATCCGAATGCAGCCCTTGCGGATGTGATGAGAACCACAGCGGAGCTTTGGCCGAATCTGGAGGGAAGAGACATGTCAACTCCCGAGAGCCTGCAAAAGCTGATAACACTTAAAAAAATGTCAATTGAAGAGAAGATACGATTCTGGCAGGATGTCATGGAATACGCACATAACAGGGGCATAGCTGTCTATCTTTCGATGCATAATATCTTTATTTATGGTACGGAGAATTCAGGATACGGTTTTACGGCTTCCAGTGACGACCTCAAAACAAAGGATTATTTCAGGAAAAGTGTAAAGGCAACGCTGCAGACGTATCCTCTGCTGAAAGGCATCATTATCACGGCCGGTGAAAATATGACGCGCAATGCCGCCGTTGATGAAGCATGGTTATATGATACGTATGGTGAAGGCATTAACGATGCGCTGGCCCTGGACGAAAGCCGGAGCTTTTGCCTGATACACCGATTGCAGTATGCCAATATCGGTATGGCCATGAATACCTTCTCCAAGTTAAATCCCAGATGCAGATTGGAGACATCTTTCAAATATTCTCAGGCGCATGTTTATTCCTCCTCGAAGCCGAATTATATCTATGAAGGAATCGAAGAGCTGATGGAGGTCTATGCGGAGGACTATGAAGAGGAAGTAAAAGACAAAGAAGCCTTTACGAAGATGGCTAAAATCACCATGGGCTATGGAGACCGTTATCTGGAGAGCATCGGAGACCACAAGACCTGGCTTACGGTCAGGGACGACGACTACTACATGCTCAGGGGAGGAAGCGACCCCGAATTTATACGTACGTATATCAAGACAATGCCCTATGAAAAATTAAAAGGATTTTATATAGGAGCCGACGGTTTAATCTGGGGGCGGGAATGTGTCAGCAAAAATCCCGATACACCGCGTGCACTGATATTGAAGAAAAGATGGTATTCCTTCTTGTTATGGGGAAGGCTTGCATATGACCCGGATATCAGTCAGGAGTATTTTATAAAGATTCTTGGAGAGCATTTTTCGGATATCGATGCGGAAAAGCTTTTTCATGCATGGGCAAAAGCTTCGCAGATTATCCCATTTGTGAACCGGTTCCACAATAGTGACTGCATCTATGATTTTCAATGGTATCCGGAGGCTTGTTCTGACCGCGGCGGCTTTCAGGATATTAACCGCTTTATTAAGACGAAGCCTCAAAGGAATGAAGGCATCATCGGTATCAAGCAATATACGGAGGCGTTATTAAAAAATAAACCGGTAAGTCAAACAACGCCCGTGGACATCGCACAAAGTCTTATGGATACTGCCGAACAGACATTGCTGCTTGCAGATGGAATCGCTCTGACGGAGAATAAAGAGCTGCGTGAAACCGTTGGGGATATTAAGGCCATGGCGATGCTGGGTAAGTACTACTCGGCAAAAATCATGGGCGCTTTATATAAGCACTTAGCCGACCGGTCCACAGATACGGAGCAAAAAGCAGAATACAAGAAAACGGCATTGAATCAGCTTACACAGGCTTCGGAGCATTGGAGAGAGTATGCCAAAATTATCGGCAGTCAATATATACCTCAGGTATTGTCACGGCTGATTCCGGAAAAGGACAGCCCGGCAGCCGTACACAGAGATATCAATATCGTGAGACTTCAGGCAGATGTGGATAAAGATATAACATTAATTTGAGGAGTGAGATGATGGAAAACTGGTGGAAGAACTATCCATGGAGAATGCTTCAGATGAATCTTCGTGAAATTGATATGAGGGATATCTCTGCGGACAAATGTATTCAGGACTTACTCGATTTTAATGCAACGGTTTTATTGATAAATACAGCGGGTATCATTGCAAGCTATGAAACGGAGCTGCCCTATCATTATCAAAGCAGGTATCTGCAAGGGGATAGCTTAAATACGATTGTGGACCGCTGCCATGAGAATAACATCAGGGTAATTGCAAGAACGGATTTTTCAAAGGTACGCAGAGAAATTTACGAACAGCATCCGGCGTGGGCAGTCAGGACAACCGAAGGAAAAGTGATTGATTACAATGGTGATGTGCAGACCTGCCCGAACAGCGAGTATCAGCGGGTGCACATATTGGAAATTATTCGTGAGGCTTTTGAGAAGATACCTTTTGATGGTTTGTATTGCAATATGGGCGGTTTTCAGCCTTTGGATTACAGTTACCGGTTTTATGGAATCTGTCAATGTGAGAATTGTAAGAAGCGGTTTCATGAAATGTTTCAGATGGAATTGCCCACTCAAATGGATGACCAGAATCCTGTTTACCAAAAATATAAAATATTTCAGGAGCGGTGTCTGAAAGAGAATAAAAGTAATGTAATCGCCTTGCTGAATAGTATTCGCCCGGGCATTGCTTATGATGATGAGGAATATGCACGAATTGAGAGCAGCACGGAATACAAAAGGCGTCCTCCGCTTTGGCAGTATCATGCTTCAAGCAATACAAGAGTCATCCGGGGTGATGGAAGTAAAGAGATGATTCCGTCCAACAGCTCCGTTGATTTTATCGGATACTTTTACCGGCATGTGTCGGTAACGCCAGAGCTGCAGGAGCTGCGCTTATGGCAGAATCTTGCGAACCTCGGAGGGCTGGATTACTATATTATCGGCAGGGTGGATAATCGTCTGGACCGCTCCGCTTTTGACAGTGTTAAAAAAGTATTCTCTTTTCATAAAGCCCATGAAAGCGAGTTCTTAAATCTGAAAGCGATTGCAGATGTTATGCTGGTAAGAGGGCAAAGATGGGTGCACTCAGAGGAAGAGAAGGGCTGGATTCGAGCATTAACTGAAAATCATATTCTTTTTGATGAGATTGCAGCGAAGGATTTAGACGGCAATAATATCGGAAAATATAAAGCCATTATTCTTCCGGATATAAAATATATTTCGGAGGAGCATGCCAGGAAGCTGGATGAATATGCCATGCAGGGCGGAAGGGTCATTGCTACGGGAGAAACAGCATTCTATGACGACAAATATGGAATGCGCAGCAGTATTATCCCGCAGTGTCTGGGTATTTCAAAGGTGAACCGTATCGCAGATGATATGGTTTCCTCCATGCTGCTGGTTGAAGATGAGGAGAAAGAAATATTTACATCCTTTAAGAATACGGATGTAATAGCCGTAGACAAATACGTCTATATTGAACCCAGAACGGGTGCAGAAAAGCTTTTAAAGCTCATCCCTCCGCATTCTTTCGGACCTCCGGAACGGTGCTATTTTACTGAGATTTCAGAGGAGCCGGGTTTATATCAGTATAATATGGGAAAAGGATTTGGGGTGTATATACCATGGCTGCCCGGAACCTTC
>JAEZXP010000193.1 GCA_023419655.1 Bacillota bacterium
CTTATCAGCTCCTTCGGCAAAAAACTGCAAATCATAAGAAAACAGATACCGGCTGTTTGATTTTACTTCATTCCAACAAACCTGATTCACTATACGCCCCCCAATCCTTATGTTATCCGTGCACTAGCCCTGCATGATTCCTATAATCGCCCTCAAAAGCTCCGCCATCTCATTAAAAATATAGTCTGCAACCGAGGGCACAAGACCGATTATCAGGTATAATACAACCAGTCCTACTAATATTTTAAGCTGCATACCGATGACAAACATATTCATCTGTGGTGCGACCTTCGCAAGAATTCCCAAAATCGTATTGACGACTAAGATGGCCGTCAGCACCGGAAGAACGATACGCATGGCGATAACAAAGTAGTCGGCCACAAACCGTACCATCAAAAGATACATATCCGGTGGAAATACCGCCTCACCCAAACCAATAATCTTATATGAATCCACCACTGCCCTTATAAAATAATGATGAAGATTTGTAATAATCATCATTAACAGAACCAGATAACCATATAAATTAGCTGTAATTGTCGTTTGAATCCGGGTAGCCGGGTCCAGCTGATTTATCATGGAAAAACCAATCTCCATATCTATAATCTGTCCGGAAAAAGCAAGAATATGGTATGCTATATTTGAAAACATGCCCATTAGGGCACCTGCTATTGCTTCCTTGACAACGATTATAGCAAAGCCGATAACTCCGCTATATTCGACCGCAGGCGTACCCACGGAATAAAACAATATTATCGATAAGAATATTGAAAAACCCGCCTTGACTCTGATTGGAATATTCTTCAAAGAAAATAACGGCGCAGTGTATATAAATCCACTCATCCTCACAAGTATTAAAAATAACACTTCAAGATTTTCTAATATCAATGTCATATCGCACTAATATAATAGCCAAAATTTGAAAATAGCTCCACCATAAACTCGCGTACAGAAGTAAGTATCCAATTGCCAAACAGCAATACAACCAATAAAATTGCAATCAGCTTCGGAACAAATGTGAGGGTTTGCTCCTGAATGGATGTTACCGTCTGCAGTATACTCACAATAAGACCAACGACTAAGGATACAAGCAATATGGGAGAAGCCACTTTTATTATTAAAAATATAGCATCTCTGGCTATATCAATTATTACATTCTCATTCATAGCCTATCTCCTCCGGTATCGAAATAGCCCTGCTGCCATTTGCTAATAAAAGGTTCTTACTACTTCCCCTATGATAAGACCCCATCCATCGGCAATAATAAACAGCAGTATCTTAAAGGGCATGGAAATCATCGTAGGCGGCAACATCATCATACCCATGGACATCAGGGTAGAGGCCACAACCATATCGATTACGATAAATGGTATGTATATTAAAAAGCCTATGATAAATGCTTTCCGAAGTTCGCTGATAACAAAGGAAGGAATTACAACGGTCAAAGGTATCTCCTCCACGGTATCAACAGCATCAATGCCGGCTATATCCATAAATAGTCTTAAATCCTTCACATTATCAATCTGTCCCAGCATAAAAGTCCGTATTGGTCTTACAACCTCTTCAAACGCCTGTTCCTGTGATATCTCTCCTCTGGATAAAGGCTGTACCGCATTCGCATTCACCTGTGTGATTGTCGGAGACATGATAAAGAATGTTAAAAATAATGCCAGTCCGATAAGCACCTGATTCGGGGGTGTTGACTGAGTGCCAAGAGCTGACCTTACAAAATGCAGCACAATGATAATCCGGGTAAATGAGGTTAACATAATCAGAATGGAAGGGGCTAACGTAATAACTGTCAGCACCAGCAGCATCTGCAATGTAGCCGGCAGACTCTCTCCATCCTCTTCGGTCGTTAACCTGAATTCCAGCGGACCAAGATTTCCGCTTACCCCGTTTGCCGTACCGCGAACACCCTCTGCGGTATCATCTGTTGTAATGGTATCTCCTATATTTGCAGCCGATACCTGTCGTACATTCGATAAGAATACAAGTCCTGCGATTAACAAGAATACTGCTATTGCCATCCTTATCCCAATCCGTTTTAATTCCGATGCAATCATGGATACCAACCTTTACTCTTTATTCCCTTTAAGCTTTTCAAAAACCTGTCGGAAGCTCTGCTTTTCCGCCTCCGAAACTTCATGGGTCAGGACTTCATTTTCATCCAACTCTGTTATGTAAGTAATTTGATCTTTACAGACTCCGATAACCAGATATTTGTTCGCTACTTTTACTATCTGAAGCAGCTTGTTCGTGCTGATTCTATAGCTTTCAATTATCTTTATGTTACTGTTCTTTATCTGTCCCAGCTTATACCTGCCTACAAATTTTGAAGTATAGTAAGCAGCAATTAAAATAATAATCAGCAGTATACATAAGCCCAGCAGCTGTAATACATTGTCCCATGTGGAAAGCCTCTCCGGAACCGTCTCATTCGCAGTCTGATTAAGGCCCTTTAAGATTTCATCTTCTCTGGCGCCCTGTAACATAACCATCGCTTTCTTAAGCATCCCTGTTTAACCTACAGCTTTCTTAACAGCCTCCAGTACTCTGTCAGCCTGGAAAGGCTTAACTATAAAATCCTTGGCTCCTGATTGAATCGATTCGATTACCATGGCCTGCTGACCCATTGCGGAACACATAATAACATTCGCTGCAGGGTCAAGAGCTTTTATTTTCTTTAATGCCTGAATTCCATCCATTTCCGGCATGGTAATATCCATCATAACTAAATCCGGTTTTGTTTCGGTATATTTGTCAATAGCCTTTATACCGTTCTCTGCTTCTCCTGCGATGTTATAACCGTTTTTAATCAAAATATCCTTGATCATCATTCTCATAAATGCTGCATCATCACAGATTAAAATACTTTTTGCCATTTTTATTCTCCTATCATATGTATTATTTTACTGCCTTTGTTTCGTAATTTCAGTAACCCGGATGCCAAAGGCTTCTTCCATAACCACAACTTCACCCTTTGCCACAAACTTACCGTTAACAAGAACATCAATCGGTTCTCCTGCCAGTCTGTTAAGCTCAATTATAGTGCCTGGTGCAAAATCAAGTATATCTTTAATTGATTTACTGGTTCTGCCAAGTTCTACTGTAACCTCAAGGGGAACATCCATTAACAAATCTATATTCTCCGGCGGCACCATCTGTGCTGCCATCTGTGAGAATTGTGCAAACTGTGCCGGCTGTACATTGACATCCTGAACCGGCGGCATATACGGCATCTGCTGGTTCATATTCGGAATTGCACCCTGCATCATGCCCGCCATATTCGGATATGGAACATATCCGGGTACCGGTCCGCTTTGTTGCTCATGATTGTCTTGTTGTACAGCTTTCGGTTCTTCTTTCGGCTTTGATTTTTCTGCTACCATCTCTGACTCCATACTGTTTGCCGCCATAAATTCCCTGTATAAATCTCTGGCAAAATCAAAAGGATACAACTGCATCAATACACTGTCAACTAAATCTCCTATGATCATGTTGAATGAAACCTTAACAAATGAGCCTTGTAAGAATTCCGCTATATCCACACCATCTACATAATCATTCATCTCCACGATTGTAGCAGAGGGAGGTGTGATATTTACTCTCTTCTCCAGCATCGACGAAATAGAGGTTGCCGCCGAACCCATCATCTGGTTCATCGCTTCACTGATGGCACTTAGATGAAGATCGGACAGCTCTCCCCCAACATTAGTACCATCACCACCCATCATCAAATCCGTAATAACCTTGACATCATTTTCTTTTAAAACCAATATATTATTGCCGTCCAACCCGTCCGCATAATAAATCTGAATAAACACGCAGGGCTTGTCATAGCTATTGGCAATATCATTCCAGGTTGCATATTCTACAACCGGAGTTGTAATAACAACTCTCTGGTTTACCAAGGAAAACAAAGTTGTTGCTGCTGTTCCCATACTGATATTGGATATTTCACCAATCGCATCCTTCTCTGCATCTGTCAGCTGCTCTGTACTGCCTGTATCTACATCTTCCGGCTCCAGACCGCTAAGCAAAGCATTTATCTCCTCTTGGGACAACATTCCATCCATAGTATGTTACTCCTCTCCTCGTATAATTGATGAAATCTTAACCGCGTAAGAACCTGAAGAAGCTCCCGGAAGTGCGGTAAATTTATTTAAATTCCCGACATAAACAGTTAATTCATCATCTACTTTAGAATTCAGCTTAATAATATCGCCTCGCTGCATATTCATAAAATCATTGACTGAAATTGTACTCTTTCCTAATACTGCCCGAAGCGGAACCTTTGCCTTTACAATTGCAATCTCTATAAGGTCTTTGTAAGATGCGTCATCTCTTGACTTCATCGTCGAGAACCAATACTTCGTATTCAGCTTATCAATTACCTGCTCCAAGCATACATACGGCAGGCAAATATTCATCATTCCTTCAACATTACCAATCTTAATATTTAACGTAATAATTGAAATCATCTCACTGGGAGAGATAATCTGTGCAAATTGTGAATTCGTCTCGATGCGCACAAGTCTCGGCTCCAATTCAATCACATTTGCCCATGGTTCCCGCAGCAGATTCGTACAAATATTAAATATACGCTCGATGATAGAAAGCTCTATCTCCGAAAAATCCCTTATCTTTTCAAGCGGATATCCTCCGCCGCCAAGCATTCTGTCAACAATCGCATACCCGAGATTATCTGCCAGCTCTATAATTATATTGCCTTCCAATGGAGCAAAATCGATAATGCCCAGTAAAACAGGGTTTGATAAGGCATTTGAGAATTCCGAATACGTAACCGCTTCCGAGTTGATGACCTCTACCTGAACATTCTTCCTCAAATACGCCGGAAGATTCGTGGACAAAAGCCTTCCATAGTGTTCAAATATTATATTCAATGTTCGCAGGTGCTCTTTTGAAAACTTGGATGGTCTGGCAAAGTCATAGTTCTTTACATGTTTTTCATTCGTCTGCCTAAACTCATCGGCATCCAGTTCTCCGCTGCTAATCGCCGCAAGCAGATTATCTATCTCATTTTGGGATAAGACATCGCCCATATCAACCTCTCATTCCTCCGCGTATATGACACAAAAACTACGAAAAAGCCTCTAAGCGGAATCATTATGCATGAAATTAGTTTTTCGGGTGAAGGTTCTTTTTTCTTAAAATACTACACCCATAATAACACAATTATGTCATAAAATCATCATTTTTCTTAATTATATATTATATTGCCAAAGGAGATATTAATGATGAAATCCGATTTGAAAAGCTCCTGAATACGAATCTTTACCTGTTCCTTAATCAAATCTTTCATCAATACAACCTCATCGATATTATACTTTGCGAATTCGTCTGTAACAATCTCCTTCATCTCATTCTCATACTGTGAAATATATGGCTGCATATCCTCATAATCCTTATGAGTCTTGTTCAAAGATAAGGACAGATACAGTACGGCATAATGGTCATCCTTATCGTCTTCCTTCTTCGCCAGCTTACAAGTCAGCCGCTCCTCCACCAAATAAGTTTCAATATCGGAAACCCCGAGATTGGCTACCGTATTTTCAGGAGACTCCAGCTCCAAATCAATTATCTGCGCCACCCTATTCACCAGCTTTATCGACTTATTGGCAGAGGGCACGATAACAAATATAAGCACTGCCAAAAGCACGGTATTAATCAGGCACATTGCCATTATGATAATCGTTAAGATATTTTTTTTCATCGAATATTCCCCTTTAATCGGCATATTTTTATCTTCCACTGTATTCATTGAATATCCTAATCTCAATTCTTCTGTTCTTGGCTCTGCCCTGTGAAGTACTGTTATCAGCAATCGGCTCATATTCTCCTCTTCCTGAATACTTCACATTCTTTGGATCAAGGTTATTATTATTAATCAGAAATTCTGCGGCATTCAGTGCCCTGGCTGAAGATAACCAGTTGTTATCCTTAAAGGTCGGACTTGTCATCGGTACATTGTCTGTGTGCCCGATTACCTCAATGGCATATCCCTCAAACTTGGCAAGGATATCACCCAGTTTGGATAAAATCGGCTTGGCATCCTCAATAATATCCGCCTTGCCGGATTCAAAAAGAATCGAGCCCTTCATCGCCAGCTGTACATATCTGAATTCCGGATCAATACTCAGTTCCACATAATCACCGAGATTATATCTGTCCGTAAGCTCCTCTACGGTACCCAGCATATCACCGGAAACCTCTTCCATCTTTTCCTTCAGCATCTCATATGCTTCACCTAATTCACCCTCATACTGCGTGGCTCCGGAATTATCCTCTGTCGTAGGGTCATTTTCTTCTTCCGTTTGGGCCTGCTTTCCCATATTGGTGGTATATTGATCCAGATTACTCAGCTGAGACATGCCTGAAGAAATCAGCGGTCCCTCGCCGAATGCATTCCCGCCTCCGTCAAATATTCCAAAAGAATTCGACATGGATATGGCTATGTTCTGAAACTTCTCCGCATCCACATCCGACATGGCAAAAAGCATAACAAAAAAGCACAACAGGAGATTCATTAAATCTGCAAAGGTATTCAACCATGGAGCATTCCCTCCCGAAGACTCTTCCGCTCTTTTCTTTCTAGCCAATATTTTCACCGCCTTCTTCGCTTATGGCTGCCCTGCGGGCAGGGGACAGGAATGATTTTAGTTTTTCTTCAATAACCCTGGGATTCTCACCAGCCTGGATAGACAGAAGTCCTTCAACCATTAGTTCTTTTACCATAACCTCGTTGGCGTTCTTGGATTTTAGCTTTGTCGATATGGGAATACATATCCAGTTTGCCAAAACTGCTCCATAGAAGGTAGTAACCAGAGCAACGGCCATGGCAGGACCAATTGCCTTCGGGTCATCCATCTTCTGCAGCATGTTGATAAGTCCAATCAGGGTACCAATCATACCCCAGGCAGGTCCCATTGCCGCCAAAGCATCCCAGAAACCAACCACACTGGAGTGTCTGTCCTCAATACAGCTTAGCTCTGTCTCCAATATGCTTCTTACCAATTCGGGGTCGGTGCCGTCAACAATCAGCAGCACTCCTTTTTTTAGGAACCCGTCATCAATTGTGTTCGATGCTTCTTCCAGAGCCAGAAGCCCTTCCTTTCTGGCAACATTCGATAAGGTAATAATCTGTCTTATCGTATCCTCTTCATTGCTCTTTTCAACCTTTAGTATCAGTCCGAAGCTCCTCAGGTAGTTTAAGAATTCCTTTAGATTGGGAGCCATAATCAGTACACAGCATATGGCACCTCCAAAGGTAATCAAAATTGAAGCCGGATCAAAAAAGCTGCTCAAGGCCCCGATACCTTCACCCCATACCATACCAAATACAACAACAATCGCACATAATACCAATCCTATAATGGATGCTAAATCCAAAATTGCCACCTTCCATCCTTGTAATTTTGCTCTATCTCCATATATTATCTATTATAAAACCACATTGTTTTCTATTTTATTCTAAATACCTATAATTCACGACAAAATATTTCTTTTTTATATAATGTTACTAAATTTTTTATCTCTTGTCTACTTTCTTTGACAATTATTTTGTTGCCTGTTGTCAGCTTAATAACAGTATCCGGCAGCTCCTCAACCCGCTCTATCAGGTCTGCATTTACCGTCAGTTTCGTTCCGTTGAGTCTTGTAACCTCAATCATATTATCACCATTCCTTTCTTCGGCATCTCCAGGCTTTTGAAGATGTCTGTAGGATTTGGATAATGGGTGGCAGCATAACTGCCACCCGCTTTACCGCTTTATCATCAATTATCTCTTAAGATTAATCAGTTCCTCTAAAAGAGAATCCGATGTTGTAATAATTCTGGAATTCGCCTGGAAACCTCTCTGGGTGGTTATCATGTCCGTAAACTGCGCAGACAAATCCACATTGGACATCTCCAATACGCCTGTTAAGAGGCTTGCTCCTCCCTTACTGGGGTCCTGACCGATACCGTCAAAATCGCCGGAGTTCTGTGTTGCGGCAAACATGCTGTTACCGATAGCCTCCAGACCTGCCGGATTCGCAAAGGTTGCCACGGCTATCTGACCCAGAAGGATTCTGTCACCATTGTCATACTTTCCGTAGATTTTACCTGAACCGTCAATACTGACACCAGTTAAATTACCGGCCTTTTTGCCTGCTCCCGTACCGTCTACCGCTCCCCTTTCTCCTTCCAGAGATGAGTTGCCGCTTTCGGAAAACATGGTAATCTTGGAAAAATCAATCTCGATTGGCTGGAAGGGACTGGCTCCTCCCCCTGCCGCTGCTCCTATCGTCAATGTAACACTATTATTGTTACTGGGCGTGCCTCCGCCTGCACCGCTGTCTACGCTTACAAAATTACCGTTTGAGCCGTTAAAGGTCAGCTTTACGCTTCCTCAAGCGGTAAGTGTAACCTTTCCGGTATCCGTATCAACCGAAGCCGTATATTGGCTGCCTCCTAAATTGATACTGGTAATGCTTGATGCACCGTATGTAATCGTACCGTCAGCTGCTACATTCTTAACTACAAAGATAGAGTCGCCCTTTTCATCCTTTATATCCATTACATCGACATCATATACATTCGTTGCGCCGCCTGTCTCTTGTCTGACTCTCAGCTCTGCCTTATATTCATGTCCCATATTGTCATAGAAGTTCAGGTTAACCATCTTACCTGTAGCATTCGGAGCAATCTGCTCATCCTTACTGTCTATATTACCGGATATATATGCCGCTCTGGTAGCTTCCGGTCTGGCATACATGTTCTCAGGTGACATGATTCTTAAGGGCGAAACCGTATCCGCTACTGTCTTTGTGGGGTCATTGGGGTCAACCTGCCATCCCATAACCGCTGCCCCGGCCGGTGTACATAAGGTTCCCCGTCCGTCAATACCAAAAGCACCCGCTTTTGTAAAATAATTTGTTCCTCCGTAATTAACGATGAAGAAGCCTTCTCCCTCAATCATAACGTCAAAAGGATAATCTGTTCTTTGGGAGGCTCCCGGTGTTCCGATTGTTGAAGTAATGGATGCCACATTCGCACCCAGACCAATCTGCATCGCATTGCGTCCGGTCGTGCCGGTTGCATCATTGGCTCCTGATGCACTTTGTGTCGTCTGATAAAATACATCACTGAAGTTTACAGAGCTTGCCTTGAAGCCGATTGTATTTACGTTCGAAATATTATTACCTATTACGTCCATTCTTGTCTGATGTACTCTTAGACCTGA
>JAEZXP010000270.1 GCA_023419655.1 Bacillota bacterium
ATGTAAAATAATTAAATAATGAATAGAGGATACGAATATGATTTTTAAAAAAGATTTAATTCAAAGAGTTTTAAAAGCAACCGGCGTAAAAGAGGGTGAAATAATTCTCTTACATTTTTGGGGGGAAGATGAGGACCGGCCTCTCCTCCACTCTTTTGCTGCCGAGACAGCTGCACTTGGAGCCTCTCCTATAGCACTGCAGCAGTCAAGAACAGTGAATGCACAGGTATTTGGCAACGCTAAGGACAGCTGCTTTGATGACAGATACTTTAAGCAATTTGAGCAGGTTGACGCCGTGATAGATATCTTCATGTATCAGCCTGTCGTCCTTAATGAGAAGCTTGATGATGAACATATGAATATTTATCGCAGATATATGAAAAATATCTTTTCCACGTTCACGAAAGCAAAAAGATTTGTTCAGCTGCGGGTACCTACCTGCGAAAATGCAAAAAACACCATACTTGAACCCGATATTTTTATACAGAAAATGTTGTCTGCATACGATATCAACTATGAGCAGCTTAAAGCATGCTGTGAGAACCAGATTAAAGAAGCTGGAGAAAGCCAGTCTGTGACTATTAAAACCGGAGAATCCGATACGCTTTTTCTGAGCCTTGAAGGCAGAAGATGGCATATCGATGCCGGAGATGGTGACCTGCCTTGCGGAGAGGTATATATTGCTCCCCTAGAAGGCAGTGCCGATGGAAGTATATATTTCGAACAGCTCTACATAAACAATGCCAACCCCTACGAGAAAATTCGTATGATTGTAGAAAATGGGCGGATAATCTCTTCCGATAATGAACATTTTAACAGCTTCTTAAAGGAGCTGCCCGAAAATGGTACTGTGATATGTGAGTTTGGCATCGGAATGAATCCAAATATTCAGGAGCTGATTGGTTACTCCGTATTGGATGAAAAAATGTTCGGAACCTTTCACATAGCAATCGGAGACAACACCATGTTCGGAGGCAGCAGCAGTGCTCCTTTACACATTGATTTCGTTGGAAAAGGAACTCTTCATTTTGTGTAAAATCAAGTTTAAAATTTATAAAGGAAGTGATGCTTTTGGATAAGTTTATTGAAATGTTAATCAATTCATTGTTTCAGGTAATTGCTTTTTCCATCTTACCATTATTATGGTGGTTTTTAACAGCCCGAAAAAGTGAAGGCTTCTTTGCATGGATAGGATTAAAAAAGCCAATCATTAAAAGCCCTGTTAGAAAGCCCTTGTTCATAACCGTAATAACTTTTGGAGCATGTATCTTCCTTACAGCTATTGTTATGAATCAATTCATGACAGACATCGATACCGCCACAACCCGGTTTGATAACCAGGGTTTAGGCGCTCTGCCGCAGATACTCCTTTATTCGGTTATTCAGACGGGCCTTTCAGAAGAAATTTTATTCAGAGGGTTTTTAGGAAAACGATTGATACGCCGTTTAGGTTTTATTGGCGGGAATACTATTCAGGCCTTATTATTCGGACTTTTACATGGGCTTCCCATCGGAATCGCAACCGGAAACATCCTGCTAACCGTCCTATTAACAATTTTGCCGGGAACGATGGGATGGGTGGAAGGATACATCAATGAAAAATATGCTTCCGGCTCAATTATTCCCAGCTGGGTATTGCATTCTATCGTAAATATTCTGTCTTCCTTGGGTATGGCTCTCTGAATACACGAAATTATTGTATTTGCGTAGTAATTTGCACCTTTTCCGGTAACTATAATTATCGGAGGTGTTCACATGAATCTACGTTTTGATGCGGTTTACTATGAGCCGGATGCACTTAATTATCCGATGGGACAGATGCTGCAGAGCAAATATGCCAACCTGCCCTGGATACAGATAGAGAATCATAACCATATACCTGAAATGACGGCAGCACACAACCGGGACTTTCCAAAACTAAAAAGCCATCTGATTATCGGAATCAGAAAAACACATCGCTATGTACCAAATCATAAAGTTTCTGACTGGCTGGTACCCTATACCTCCTCCGGCTGCAGCGCGATGTGCCTGTACTGCTATCTAGTCTGTAATTATAACAAATGTGCTTATCTGCGCTTATTTGTCAACCGTGAGCAGATGCTGGACAGGCTGCTTAAAAAGGACTTCGAGGCTCCGGTACCGCAGACCTTTGAGATTGGCAGCAACAGTGATTTGATACTGGAAAATACGGTAACCGATAATTTATCTTATACCATCGAGCGTTTTTCCCGTGAAGGCCGCGGGAAACTGACGTTTCCAACAAAATTTGATGCGGTAAGTCCGTTGCTTAATCTTGACCACAAAGGCAGGACCATCTTCCGGATGAGTGTAAATCCGCAGCAGATAATACGGCGCATAGAACTGGGTACCTCCCCGCTGCACAGCAGAATCCGTGCGATGAACGATATGGCAGAAGCAGGATATCCGGTAGGACTTTTAATTGCCCCTGTAATCCTGCTTCCTGACTGGAAGCACCTCTACGCAGAACTGATAGAACAACTGACAGATGAGCTAAGTGTTAAAGTCATACAAAATGGCTTTATCGAAATCATATTGATGACTTACAGCTTTGTACAAAACGCCATTAACACCGAGGCATTTCCAAATGCCGTTCAGCTTTTTGACCGGGAAACGATGACCGGACGGGGGCGGGGCAAATACAGCTACCGCAATGATATCCGTACGGAGGTTGAGCCCTTCTTACGGGAAAAGCTGTCACGGCAGTTAGGTACCATGCCGATACTGTATATTTCATAATGTCCCCAATTCGCCAAAAAGCAACACTATCTGATAGGGACTGTTGCAAAATGATATTGGGTACACAGGTATAACCATAATGCACCGTTAAAAGAACGTTTACTGTGATTTGTAAGGTAAAAAGTGGACATTTATGTCCGATTTGGACTTACAAATCATAGTGGATG
>JAEZXP010000008.1 GCA_023419655.1 Bacillota bacterium
TAACATAAGACGAGCGGCTTGCCGCTTGTCACTGTTATAATTATATACTATTATATCATTATAATTCTGATATGCAAAAAAAGAAAGTAAAAGTTGTTATTTATTGCGAAATTCACCAAATATTTATTGAAATGGGTGGTGCCGGCAATTTTAGTTTGTAATTCCATACTTTACTTTTAGGCGTAAATATCATATTATTATAGGGTGCCTTGATGATACAAAGGCTTGCTGGTTTATTATATAAATACAGTTAAAGGAGAAATAAATAAAATGATGGAACAATTGCAGATATGGCTGGAGACGTTATGTGGGCTGGCAATCCTAATGTTTGAATTTATTGGAGTTTTTATTCTTATTCTATACGGTATTGTCGGAGTTTATAATTTTCTTAAGAAGAATCCGTACACCAGGCTGGAACTGGCGAAAGGGATGGCGATTGGTTTGGAGTTTAAGATGGGCGGAGAGATTCTCAGAACAGTGGCTGTAACCGGATGGGAAGAGATTGGAGTGGTTGCGGGAATTATCCTACTTAGAGCAGCGCTGGCATTTCTTATACATTGGGAGATAAAGACGGAACAGAAGGAATCGGAAGCTTTAGAGGATGAAAAACTGAAAATAAAAAGCAAAAAAATCGGCTCGTAAGAAATTATTAAATATTGTAACAAGATTTTGACATAAAATTGCTGTTATGATACTGTATATGGTAGAACAGAAGAAAAAACCGTGTTTATTAAGCTAGGAGGAAGCAAGTATGAAGAACAACCCAGGAAAGAAGGCAGTCCTGATAATGATATTGGTGCTCGTATTAACACCGATGTTATTGCTTCAGGGAGAAACCGTCGCATTAGCAGCAACACCGTCCTTCAGAGAGACTAAGGTTGAGATTGTCGGAGAGGATGAAACCCATCAGTTAGAGATAAAGGATGAGGTTGCGGGCAGTAAATACAAATGGTCCTCATCCAATACGAAGGTAGCCAGAGTCTCAAGTAAGGGTGTGGTCACTTCCGTAGGCAAAGGCTCAGCCAATATAAAGTGTAAAATTACATATCCAAACAAAAAGACGAAGACGCTTACCTGTAAGGTAACAGTAATTATCCCTGCAACAAAGCTTAAGATTAATAATGCCAAAGAAGAAAATGGCGCACATATCCTGCAAGTGGGAGAAACCTATAATTTTAACAGGGATATATTTCCTGCTAATTCTTCGGATAAGACATATTGGTCTCTTGGAAGAAGTGACAAGGATTGTATCCAGATTACAAATTCTTCAAGCGGAATTGTAAAGGCAGTCGCTCCCGGTAAAGCCATTCTTATTGCCACAGCAGCAAGAACAGCGACGGAGGAGGATGCGGCAAAAAGCATAGTAAATGATGCCATTATAATTGAAGTGGTAGCCCCTTCCGCTACGGTAGGCTCTGCCAATATAACAGGAAGCACGGAAATTAAAGTTGTATTTGACAGTCCGATTGATGAAAAGACTGTTATCGGACAGAATGATGTGCTGCTTGATAGCATTGGAATATCGTTGAAGAAGAATATTAAAGGTGTAATAGCGGCAGACCCTGGTAAATTAACTGCGAAGCTTTCTGCTGATAAAAAGACGCTTACGATTACAGCCGCCAATAATTTTGAAGGTGAATATGGCATTAACTTTACCAATAAGATAAAGACGACGGATGGCGTTGCAATTGATGAATACTATAAGCAGCTTAGCTATGTGGATGATGTTCCGCCGGATGTTGCCGAGATTCAGCTGGATGACTCGGGAATGATTGCAAAAATTGTATTTACCGAGGCAATTGATTTCACGGGATTCCAGGTGACAGGAGGCGGCCTGCTGCCGGGTTCATCGAATGTACCTGCTGACCGGGTTACAACCAGTATTCTGAACAACAAGAATAATTATATTCCCAGTGAAGACAAGAGGTCTTTATCGATTAATCTGTCAAATATAGCTTATACAGATTTTAATAAGATATTGACTGTGACGATATCAGGTATTAAGGATATGTCCGGTAATATTCCTAAGAATTATACGATTCCGGTATATCTTCGTACGGATAACACACCGAAGCCGCAGGCAAGACTGCTGACCATCGTAAGAACCGGATATAATACACTGACGGCTACCTTTGACCGGTCAATTGAATTTGCGGGATACGGCAGTATCACGAACGGGTCAATACTTACAGGTGTAGTTGACACAAGGAACCCGAGGCAGGCTCATTACACTATGCTAGACTCAGATGCTCAAAAGACGGGTTCACAGACTATTTCCCTAAGCGGATGGCAGGGTTATAATGTTGATCCTAAAGATACAACTTCATATCAAACCCATACAAGGACAGTAAATTTTGATGTTGATAAATCAAGTCCGTATCGTGTCAGTTATGATTTTGATCCGGAGACCAGTGTACTTACCCTGGTATACAATAAGGAAGTGACGTTAACCAATAGTACAGGCATATTTAATGCAACCTTGGTAACGGTAACGGATGAGATTCGGCCGAATAATAGTATTACATATACGGCAATGACATCGGATGACCCGAAGGTGATTAAATTGAAGATAGGCAATATGACATTGCTTGGGAACTATACCTTTACGCTGGACCAGTTCTTTGTAAGAGATAATTTCAGGAACTATGCCATCGCAAGCTCGATAACCTTAAATAACAGCACCGGTGTAGACCTGGAGCTTCCGGGACCGTATCTGGTGGCACAGTCCTCTACCAACCCGAGTCAGATATTCCTCGAGTTTGCGAATATGCTGGATGTGTCCTCTGCACAGGATGTCAGAAACTATTCAATTCCTGGTGTTACAATCATTAATGCCAGACTGGAAAAGAATACAAAGAATGAAGGCGCCACCGTTGTATTGACGGTTGCAGACGGTTCCATTGATATCACCCTGGACAGACCGCTGGTAATTAATGGTGTCACCAGCTACAGCGGTGTCTATGGACCGATAGTGGACCACACTGTTACGGTACATCTTAAGGATAATAAGAAGCCGTACTTTATTGAACCGGCTGTATTTGACAAAAATAAGATGAATGAAATCCGCCTGACCTTCAGTGAGGAGATAGAGGGTTCCATGACGGTCAGGGTTACTCAGTTAGGCTCCTACAACTATGAGATTGGCAATACGGTAACCGTATCAGGAACCAATGTAATTATATCATTAAACAGTATACCAGATAGGAACTCATACCTGAGGATTGAGATTATTAGCAACAATATAGTGGATTTAAGTGGTAACCAATCCGCACCTATGAATTCTCAGCTTGGAGTGGCAGCAGTATACTAAATAATATGGCTTATAAAAGTATAAAATAATTTAAAAAGAGCACCGGTATTTGCTGATGAAGAATGTATCAGTAGATACCGGTGCTTTTAGATTATTCCAATCTTTTCTTTACTAGAAGGTATATTTGACTTATAATTGGCTTAGGTTTTTTCTTTGTATGAATATTAATGGTAAAACAGGAAAATCTATTAAAAAAGTATATGGAGATTAAAATTGAAGCAAATAAATAAAAAACGAATTCTAATAGTCGCACGGATTATTTTTTATATATACATTTTATTATTATCCTATTTTTTGTTTTTCAGTGAGCGTTATGGCAGGGATTTAATAACACATGAATATAACCTGCAGCTGTTCAAGGAAATCAGACGCTTTATCAGATATAGGAATCAAATCGGGCTGGAAGGCTTTGTGGTAAATATATTTGGAAATATCCTTGCCTTTATGCCCTATGGCTTTATGCTCCCGCTCCTCAACAAGGCATACCGTAAGTTCTATTTAATCACGATTCTAAGTATTCTTTTCAGTCTTGTAATTGAAACAGCCCAATTGCTTTTAAGGGTAGGAGTATTTGATGTGGATGATATACTGATGAATTCCATTGGGGGAATTTTGGGATATGTGATATTTTTAATTGTCCATGCTGTCTACGAAAGAATAAACAGGGTCAACAGGCATTAATAAGCAGCCAGGTGTTGTGAAAGGAGGAGTATTTATTCTTAAAATATTTAAGAAAAAAGAAACAATACAATTTTCCGGAAGAAAGCATACACGGATGGGGATATTATCAGCGGTGATTGGCCTATTGGTGGTTGCGGGATTTTTTGCAATTAGTATTATCTCCGGTATCCATGGAGGAAAAGCCGGACTGCTTATCGGCGTGACTGGAATAGGACTTTTTGCTCTTGCGATAGTAGGATTTGTGCTTTCATACAAGGCATTAAAGCAGAAGGATATTTTCTACCGGTTTCCTATGATTGGTACAATCACCAATGGAATGATGCTTATTACACTGATGATTCTATATATTATGGGCTTTTATGGATAAACATAGATATGCCCGATAAAAATCTATAAAAGGAGGATGCTATGTTAAGGATTGAAAACTTCTCTAAAAGCTATAAAGGCGGAAAAAAGGCTGTGGATGGATTAAACCTGAAGGTAGACAGCGGTGATATCTTTGGATTTATCGGACATAATGGTGCGGGTAAAACAACAACGATACGGGCAATTGCAGGAATTTTAGATTTTGAGGAGGGAGATATCTTCATTAACAATATTTCTATAAAAAAGAGCCCTGTAGAGTGTAAGAAGGTAATTGCATATATTCCGGATAACCCGGATTTATATGACCATTTGACCGGTATTGGATACCTGAGTTTTATTGGAGATATATACGAGATTAGCAAATCTGACAGGGAGCAGGCGATAGATAAATATGCGAGTGCATTTGAGCTTACGGCCAA
The DNA here is from genome assembly GCA_023419655.1 of Bacillota bacterium. Lineage (GTDB taxonomy): Bacteria > Bacillota > Clostridia > Lachnospirales > Lachnospiraceae > Mobilitalea. Next base: position 4,777 of record JAEZXP010000008.1, read on the forward strand.
TCTGGGAGATTCTATTTCGTCTTATTCCCATGGCATGAAGCAAAAGCTGGCTATCATTTCAGCGCTGATACATAGACCGAAGCTTCTAATATTGGATGAACCCTTTGTCGGCTTGGACCCCAAGGCCTCTCTTACCTTGAAGAATATTATGGTAGAGTTATGTGAAAGCGGCAGTGCGATATTTTTCTCAACCCATGTACTTCTTGTAGCAGAGAAGCTCTGCAATAAGATAGGCATTATTAAAGAAGGAAAACTGGTTGCCTGCGGACTTACAGAAGAGATTAAGGGAGATTCCAGCCTTGAGGATGTATTTATGGAGCTTTCATCAGATTTTGTGCCGCCGGTGACAGAACCATGAATGGCACAGGAATGAGAGGTGACGTATGAAGAAGGTCCTGGGTTTGGTCAAGATACAGATATGGGCAATGCTTGGAAGCATGTTTGCCATCGGCCAGTACAAAAAGAAAAAGTCCAAAGCTTTATATGCAGGCTTTGGAGCTTTTGCGATAATCATGTTCGCAGTATCCTTCATCTATGCATATTCGATGGGGCTTGTTTTGAAGATGTATAACAGTATTGAGCTTCTGCCGTCTATATTTGTGGCCTTAACAAGTATCGTCGTATTATTTACGTCAATCTTTAAGGTGAAGGGAACCTTATTTGGCTTTAAGGATTATGATACGGTGATGTCTCTTCCGGTAAGCAACAGTAAGATTGTAGCCAGCAGGCTCATCCTTTTGTATTCAATTAATCAGGTATTCGTATTTATTATTATGATACCGGTGATGATAGCGTATGGCATATTAGTACAGCCGGGAGTAGTGTTTTATATATTTAGTATGTTCATGCTGCTTTTTATCCCCCTTATACCCTTCGTAATTGCCTCGTTTCTGGGAACTGTCGTCACGTATCTTTCCATGAGATTTAGATATAGCAATATATTGTATGTAGTTTTTACTTTTCTTCTATTGCTGACAATGGTTACACTGCCTTTATTTCTTGGTGATTCTGAAGAGGCCCTCGCCCAATTAAGCCATATGATTGCCAGCCAGATAAACAGAATTTATCCTTTGGCCCGCTTATATTCAAAGGCGGTATCAGACGGGAATATAATAGCACTGCTTATATTTATGGCGGTGTCTGTTCTTGTGTTTTTGATTTTTGCTTTTGCGGTTGGTAAAGTGTTTAAAAGAATCAACACAGTAATTATGACAGGCAGACATAAGGCCAATTATAAGCTGGGGGAGCTAAAGAGTTCATCTCCCATAAAAGCCTTATACCGAAAAGACTTGAAGCGTTATTTTTCGTCCGCGGTATATGTGATGAATACGGGGTTTGGGGTTGTTATTATGGTGATTGGAGCGATTGCCCTGCCTTTAGTGGATGTAAGTGCTGTGACGGCAGAGCTGAATATAAATGCTGCGGGAACCATACAGGATATCCTGCCATTGTTTATTACCTTCTGTATCGCAACTTCCTGTACAACCATGGCCTCTATCTCCATTGAGGGGAGGAGCCTTTGGATTGTAAAGAGTCTGCCTGTATCGGCTGTAATGATATTTACCTCAAAGATTCTGGTTAATCTGACGATTCTTACTCCGGTATTTTTTTCGGCCATCCTGATGGGAATTACGATGCGGATTCCTTTTGTTAATTGGCTTTTAATATTGATGGCAACTGCTTCCTGCTCTGTGTTCATGTCCTTGTTGGGACTGGTATTAAATTTAAGCTTTCCTAATCTGTCGTGGACAAATGAGACGGTAATTGTTAAACAAGGTACAGCGGCTATGATTACCGTTTTTTCAGGAATTGGCATAGTAATCATACAGTTTTTATTATGGATGGCTATCGGAAATTCTGCATTAAGCATGGTATTATTTATATGCTTCATCTGTATTTTAATTTGGGTGCTATATAGATTGTTATTAAATAGCGGCAGAAGAAAGTTTGAAAGATTATAAAGCTTGGATTAAATGTACTTATAGATATACCCCGGTTTATTAGACGCCCTTATAAAAAGGATAAGAATATTTCTGCTGAAAGATTATCCCGTGTATGCTAGAATGTAGCATATAGAAAGATGTAATGCTGGAGACAACTTTTAATTAGGAGGTTATCATGGATTATAAACAGGCAGGTGTCGATATCGAGGCAGGTTACAAAGCGGTCGACCTTATGAAAGAGCATATTAAGAAAACCATGCGAAAGGAAGTCTTGTCCGATATAGGGGGTTTTTCAGGAGCATTTTCAATAAAACGGTTTATGAATATGGAGAATCCCACTCTTGTTTCAGGAACGGACGGTGTGGGAACAAAGCTGAAGATAGCTTTTTTATTGGATATTCATGATACCATAGGAATCGATTGTGTGGCTATGTGTGTCAATGATATAGCCTGTTCGGGGGCGGAACCGTTATTCTTCCTTGATTATATCGCATGCGGTAAGAATGAGCCTTCAAGGATTGCCGATATTGTTAAGGGTGTGGCAGACGGCTGTCAGCAGGCAGGTGCCGCTTTAATAGGCGGAGAAACTGCGGAGATGCCGGGATTTTATCCTGAGGATGAATACGATTTGGCAGGTTTTGCCGTGGGTATTGCAGACCAAAGCAAGCTGATTACCGGTAAAGATGTTAAGCCGAATGATGTGTTGATAGGCATTGCGTCCTCCGGTATACACAGCAATGGTTATTCATTGGTTCGTAAGGTGTTTCGTATGCAGCGGTCTATTCTGGATACGTATTATGAGGCTCTGGGAATGTCTCTTGGGGAGGCGCTTCTTACTCCGACAAAAATCTATGTGAAGCCCCTGCAGGCATTAAAAGATGCGGGTATATTCATTAAGGCATGCAGCCATATAACAGGGGGCGGCTTTTATGAGAATATACCGAGGATGCTTACCAAAGAGATGCATGCTGTTATTCGTACAGACAGCTACGATATTCCGCCGCTTTTTAATATGCTAAAAAAGGATGGAGATATTGCAGACCAGGTGATGTACAACACCTTTAATATGGGAATTGGAATGATTATGGCCGTGGGACAGGAGCAGGCAGAGCAGGCGGTCAGAGTTATCAATCAGTGCGGTGAGAAAGCATATATTCTTGGCGAGGTTCGCAGTGGCACGAAGGGGGTAACGCTATGCTAAGGCTGGCTGTTCTGGTATCCGGCGGCGGAACAAATCTGCAGGCACTGCTTGACAGGATAGATAGGGGAGAACTGCCGGGTGCATCCGTCGAGGCCGTTATAAGCAGCTGTGAGGATGCCTATGCGCTTCAACGGGCCAAAGACCATCGTATTCCATGGACTGTAATTAATAAAAAGAATTATGATACCCTCGAACAATTCGAGGAGGCTTTTTATAGCCTGCTTAACGGCTATCAGGTTGACCTGATTGTCCTGGCAGGTTTTTTGCTGATATTACCTGTTACGATTGTCAGGCATTATAAGAACAGAATTATAAATGTGCACCCCTCTTTGATTCCTGCCTTTTGTGGGAAAGGTTTCTATGGACTTAAGGTTCATGAAGCGGCAATTTCCAGAGGTGTAAAGCTGACCGGAGCAACCGTGCATTTTGTTGATGAGGGAACCGATACAGGGCCTATTATACTTCAAAGGGCAGTTCCTGTGCTTTCGGGTGATACGCCTGAAATTCTTCAAAAGAGAGTGATGGAGCAGGCGGAATGGGAAATACTGCCCGAGGCCGTCAAACTTATACCCGAGAATCGTATCGAGGTTGCAGGTAATACTGTAAATGTTAAGGACTGAATGGGAGGTAAGGATGAAAGTATTAATCATTGGCAGTGGCGGAAGAGAGCATGCCATCGCGTGGAAGGTATCGATGAGCCCTAAGGTGGACAAGCTGTACTGTGCTCCCGGTAATGCCGGAATAGGCCAGTGTGCAGCGTGTATCGATATTCCCGTAATGGAGCATGAAGCCCTTGCGGATTTTGCACTGACAGAGGGAATAGACCTTACGGTTGTAGGGCCGGATGACCCTTTGGCAGCCGGAATCGTTGATGTATTTGAAGATAAGGGGCTTCGTATCTTTGGACCAAGGAAAGAAGCCGCTTTAATTGAAAGCTCAAAGGTGTTTTCTAAAAATCTTATGAGAAAATATAATATCCCTACAGCAGCATATGAAACCTTTGATACGTCCGATGATGCCATCGCCTATCTAAGGACAGGAAAATATCCAATTGTTATCAAGGCGGATGGTCTGGCGCTGGGAAAAGGGGTTCTGATTTGTATGGATTATGAGGAAGCTGTCCAGGCGGTTAAGACCATCATGGAAGACAAGCAGTTTGGAACGGCAGGAAACAGGCTGGTTATAGAAGAATTCATATCCGGTCCCGAGGTATCTGTCCTTGCATTCTGCGACGGAACCCATATATTGCCCATGACCAGTGCCCAGGACCATAAAAGAGCCTATGACAATGACCAGGGTCCGAATACCGGAGGAATGGGAACATTTTCTCCAAGCCCGTTTTATACGGAGGAGATTGATGATTATTGCAGGAAATATATTTATCAGCCGACAATGGATGCGATGAAGGCGGAGGGAAGAGATTTTACCGGAATATTATTCGTAGGCTTGATGCTTACAGAGGATGGTCCGAAGGTGCTGGAATACAATGCCCGTTTTGGAGACCCGGAAACGCAGGTAGTTCTTCCGAGGATGAAAAATGATTTGGTAGAAGTCTTTGAAGCGTGTATTGACGGCACCCTGGATGAGATAAAGCTGTCTTTTGATGATAATGCAGCAGTATGTGTTGTACTGGCCTCGGAGGGATATCCCGGGCATTATGAGAAGGGCTTTGAGATACAGGGATTAGATGCCTTCTCCGGCAACAGGGATTATTATGTTTTTCATGCGGCTACCAGAAAAGATAATGGAAAGATTCTTACCAATGGAGGAAGGGTCCTTGGTGTTACGGCTATCGGTAATGACCTGAGGGAAGCCAGAAGAAAGGCCTATGAGGCAGCCGGAAAAGTTAGCTTTAAAAACAAATACATGCGAAAAGATATTGGAAAATCAATCGAATAATCAGAGCATGAGGGCTGCTGTAAAATAGCACCAGGCATACAGGTATGAAGCCTACACACCTGTGTATCCGGTACCGTTTTACAGCAGTCCCTTTCCCTTGACTTCATAATTTAGCCCTTTGTAACAACTTATGACATTAAATACATTAAATGCCACAGAACTGCCATAGTTCTTTTTTAATATAAGTCCGTAATATCGACAGATGAACGGACGGTTAGTGCTGTATTGAAGAAAGGTATGGTTATTAATATGGGAAAGCGACTTTATCATAAATGGATTATATTTGTGCTTTGTATAGGGCTTTTATTACCGAATCAGATATATCATTCAAATGTATCGGCATCTGGAAAGGGAACGGTTACGGCTGGTACGCTTAACGTAAGAACGGAACCATCTACGTCTGCGGCAAGGACACAGCTTGATGACGGAACATTTGTATATCTTCGTAAGGATGAGGCGGTAACCATACTGGAAACAAAAGGAGAATGGTATTATATATCCTTGCAGTTTAACGGCAGAACAGTGAAGGGTTATGTACATAGTGACTATATCAAAGTAACAGAAAGTCCGACCCCTACTCCAAAGCCCACTCCTAAACCAACGCC
>JAEZXP010000017.1 GCA_023419655.1 Bacillota bacterium
ATGTATACTTCTACTTAGTATGGTTGATACACCAAAAAGCAGGAGGAATTGCGATGGTAGAAGCAACGAGCTGTGGTGGTGTAGTTATATTCAGAGGGAAGATTCTATTACTGTATAAAAATTATAAGAACAAATATGAAGGGTGGGTGCTACCAAAAGGAACAGTTGAAGACGGCGAAGAGTATAAGGAGACGGCAATCCGGGAGGTAAAAGAGGAGTCTGGAACGAATGCTTCCATTATCAAATATATCGGAAAAAGCCAGTATTCTTTCAGCACACCACATAATACAGTATTGAAGGATGTTCATTGGTATCTAATGATGTCTGATAGCTATTACAGCAAACCACAGAGGGAAGAGTATTTTGTGGACTCAGGGTATTACAAATTTCATGAGGCGTACCATCTTTTAAAGTTTGCCAACGAAAAACAGATATTGGAACGGGCTTATAATGAGTACATTGATTTGAAAAAGAGCAATCTCTGGGGCAGCAAAAAGTATTTCTAACAAAAAATGGGCGGGGACATTCCATAAAGGATGGTCCCTGCTTTTAATTTCATAAAAACATTTAATATATTTTAATACAATTTTAATAGTAAAATAAAGCGCAATATATTATTGTAGGCTATAATACATTTAACCTAAAATATGAAGAATGAGGAGAAAGATTAAATGCTTCAACTAATGAACATAGTAAAACAATACCGGGCAGGGGATATGTCGGTGGATGCCTTAAGAGGTGTCGATATCGCATTTCGTAAAAATGAATTTGTATGTATTCTCGGTCCGTCGGGTTGTGGTAAGACAACGTTACTTAATATTATCGGAGGACTTGACAGGTATACAAGCGGTGACCTTGTAATTAACGGAGTATCCACAAAAAAATTCAAGGACGTTGATTGGGATATATATCGTAACAATTCCATAGGCTTTGTATTTCAAAACTACAATCTGATATCCCATCAAAGTGTACTCTCCAATGTAGAGCTTGCCATGACATTGGCCGGTGTCTCAAAAAGTGAGCGCCGGAAGCGGGCAACGGAGGCACTTGCGAAGGTGGGACTTGAGGACCAAAAACATAAAAAGCCAAACCAGCTGTCAGGCGGTCAGATGCAGAGAGTGGCAATTGCCCGCGCACTTGTAAATAATCCGGATATTCTGCTGGCAGATGAGCCTACCGGAGCTTTGGATTCGGAGACAAGCGTTCAGATTATGGAGATTCTTAAAGAGATTGCCAAGGAACGGCTTATTATAATGGTTACACATAATCCGGAACTGGCACAAGCCTATTCGACAAGAACCATAAGACTGCTTGACGGAAAAATGATTGATGATACGAATCCCTATGATGGAGAAGCAAAGCAGGAAGAGGAGAAAGGCAAAAAGAAGAAAAAGAAAATCTCTATGTCCTTTTTTACAGCGTTAGCATTGAGCTTGAATAATTTAAGGACAAAGAAAACCCGTACACTCTTAACCGCCCTTGCAGGTAGTATCGGTATTATCGGTATCGCTCTGATTTTATCTCTTTCCAGCGGTATGCAGGCTTATATCAATAATATGCAGGAGGATACCCTGTCCACCTATCCGATTCAGATATACAGCCAGTCCGTAGATATGGGCGGCATGATGAGTACGATGATGCAGTCCAATCGAAAAAGTGAGGACCGCGATTTAGATAAGGTATATCCCAGTAATATCATGACGGATATGATGAAATCCATGTCGGCAGTCGTATCGAAAAATGATTTAAAGCAGTTTAAAGCCTATCTTGACAGCGATGAGGGCAGGGAAATCGGTAATCTTGCCAATTCAGTTCAATACGGATACAATCTGGAGCTGCAGATTTATAAAGCAGATACCTCAGACGGCATTTTAAAGGTCAATCCAAGTGACATTATGAACCAGATGAATGGCGGCGGCAATGGAGGGGCCATGGGAGATACCGGGATGGGTATGTCCATGATGAGTTATGATATTTGGACAGAGATGATTAATAATCCGAGCCTGCTGGAAAAACAGTATGATGTTCTGGCAGGCAGCTGGCCATCGGCATACAATGAGGTTGTACTGGTGGTTAATGAGAAAAATGAACTTAGTGATATCGTATTATATTCACTGGGTCTGCTGGACCAGAGTAAATTCAGAGAGATGCAGGAAAAGCTGATAAAAGGTGAAAGCATTGATGATTTTGTATCAGGACCGGAGAGCTATAGCTACGAAGAGCTGCTGGAACTGTCATTTAAGATGGTTCTGAATACAGACTATTACGATAAAGAAGACGGCTTATGGGTCGATAAAAGCGATAATAAGACCTATATGAAGGGTGTAATAGAAAACGCAGCAGATATTAAAATATCAGGTATTATAAGACCGAATAAGGAAGTGACGGCAACATCAATAAGCGGAGTGATAGGATATAACTCAGAGCTTACAGAATATGTGATAGATAAAATAAACAGCAGTGAAATCGTGAAAGAGCAGCAAGCGAATCCCGAAACAAATGTGCTGACCGGATTACCCTTTGACATGGAGGAGTATACCGTAAATATGACGATGGAGGATGTCAATGCATACATTGCAACGCTGCCGGAAGAAGAGCAAAAGCAGATGCAGGCAATGCTGCAGACCATGCCCGAGGAACAGGTAATCGCCATGTTTAGCGAAATGCTTATGGAGGATGCGGATAAGGCGGCAACATATGAGGATAATCTGGCACTTTTCAGTGTAATCGATATGGATAATCCAAGCTCCATCAATATCTATCCGAAAGACTATGAAGCCAAGGAAAGCATAGCCGATTATATTGAGGCCTATAATACGAAACAAAAGGACGACGGACATGAAGAATATGTAATCAGTTATTCCGATATGATGGCACTTATGATGTCCTCCGTCACCTCAATCGTCAACATCATTACGTATGTTCTGATAGCCTTTGTGGCAATATCCCTGGTGGTATCCTCCCTGATGATAGGAATCATCACCTATATATCCGTATTGGAACGGACCAAGGAAATCGGAATTCTGCGAAGCATCGGAGCATCAAAAAAAGATATTTCAAGGGTATTCAATGCGGAAACCGTTATTATCGGTTTTGTCGCCGGAGCACTGGGAATCGGCATAACCCTGTTATTAAATATTCCGATTAATTTGATTATAAAAGCGCTGGTAGACGTATCAAATATTGCAGCCCTGCCAATGACAGGAGCCGTTGTGCTGATTCTGATAAGCATGCTGCTGACTGTAATTGCTGGACTGATTCCATCCCGGGTAGCGGCTAAGAAAGACCCTGTGGAAGCGTTAAGGACAGAATAGAAGTATTATAGAGACCGTTGCAAAACTTTGCAACGGTCTTTTTCACATGGTGAATGACATTAAAAAATTTTACTGCAAAATATCCAACTTATAATAGTTCTATGATAAAAATGGTTGCTGGTTTTATCGATTCGAGTAGAGTGATTGAAACATATCTTGATAGCCAAAATAGTTTTGGTGCAATGATTAGAACAGG
>JAEZXP010000035.1 GCA_023419655.1 Bacillota bacterium
AGCGGTTTATGGCTTGCAATGTTTTCATAATTTGTTAAGTACAGGGAAGGTTTTTTACGTTAGTGACAAATCAAATAAATAAATGTCAGTAATGCAATAATGAACATACCAGAGGAGTATAAATGGATATTAATAAGTATACATATGTTAACCAAATCATAGTAAGCGGAAATATAGAAATGGATGTGACGGGCTTTCTTCTGCAAAATGATAGAAAGAAAACCTTAGAGCATGCCATGGCTGTTGCTAAAAGAAATATTGAAATAGCAGAGAAATTTCACTTAGATAAGAAGATATGTGCCGTAAGTGCTTATCTGCATGATATCAGTGCAGTAATTCGCCCAATTGATATGCTTAACTATATGAAAGAAAAGAATCTGTATATGGATGAAGCGGAATATGAATATCCATTTATTTTGCATCAGAGAATATCCATGTTGCTGGCAAAGACATTTTTTAATGTGGATGATGAAAGAGTGTTATCGGCCATTGAATGTCATTCAACCTTAAAATCAAACCCTGGCAGGTATGATATGGCTCTTTTTATTTCGGATAAGCTTTCATGGGACCAGAAAGGGATACCGCCTTTCTTTGATATCGTAAATGAAAGATTATGTGACTCTTTGGAAAAAGCTTGTCTTACCTATATTAACCACATCATAGATAACAATATGATTTTATATCCACACACATGGTTACTGGAAGCTAAAGCATCCTTAGAAAAAATGAATTAATAAATCTTAGTATTCATAAAAGCAGCCGGACGGCTGCTTTTTACATGTTATACGATGCTTCATCTTAATAATTCTTAATATTTGCTTTATAAATAATAAATATCGGTAAACTATAATGTTAGACATAGAGTAAAGATTAGGAGCTGCTAAAATGAGGATAATTATATTAACCGGAAGATTCGGAATGGGACATATGAATGCAGCTTTGGCAATTAAACAGCAGATTGATAACAGCCATATGAGTGACCATGTGGAAGTAATTGACTGGCTGGATTATGTATCACCCAAAATTGCGGAGAAATATTATCGGTTTTTTAACTTTCTGGTGAACAAAGGGAAAAGATTCTATAATACCCGGTACCGGTTTTTAGAGAATAGAAGAACCAGTCAGAAGCCGGAGCTGTGTACGTATTTTCAAAAGTGCTTTAAGCGGCTGATGGATGACAAAAAGCCGGAGCTTATAATCTCAACCCTGCCGTTTTGCTCCCAGATTATATCAAGAGTGAAGGAAGAAACCGGACTGTATCTTCCTTTAGTTACTTGTGTTACGGATATAACCGGACACTCTGAATGGATTAATAAGAACACGGATTTTTATTTTGTCGGTTCACAGGAGGTAAAAGATAAATTTATATCCAAAGGGGTCCCCTCCGGCAGGATATATGAGACCGGACTTCCTGTGCGGCTGGGATTTTTGCAGGATATTCCGGATAATGGTATCCACAGGAAAGCACGGCACATATTGATTATGGGCGGCGGTTTGGGAATGCTTCCGAAAGGAACCGACTTTTACAAAAGACTGAATGAATTACCCGGTACGGTAGTGACGGTTATAACCGGAAAGAATTATGCACTATACGAGAGGCTTGCGGGAAGATATAAGAATATTACCATATTAGGATATGTCCATAATGTTTATGATTATATGAGGCGGGCAGATGTTATTATAACAAAACCCGGCGGAATAACCACCTTTGAAGCAATTCATTCCGGTGTACCGGTTTTGGCACTGAAGCCGTCCTTGCAGCAGGAAGTATATAATGCAAGGTATATTAAGAACAGAGGAATTGGTGAGGTTATAAGCGGCGATAACAGGCAGTGTATAGAGAAGGTTATCCGAATACTGGACTCTTATCGTCTGGAGAATTACAGGAGTCATATCAAAGAGCTTAAAAACCATCTGAATAAATATAATATAACTCAGATTCTGGAGACGGTGGTTAAGGAAAGCATACCAGGAAGGGATACCGGATTTAGTCAAAAGATTGATTTGGTCACAAAGGAGCAGAATGCAAATGAAGCGATTAGTTTTAACCTTTGATGATGGACCGGACCCGGTATACACTCCAAAATTGCTGGATGTATTAAAATGCGAAGATATTAAGGCCACATTTTTTGTGGTTGCGGAGAATGCAGCCCGGTATCCAGAGATGATTGACCGTATGAAGAAGGAAGGTCATATGATTGCACTGCATTCATTGGAACACCGTCATGCCTTATTGTGCGGCTACCGCTATATGAAACATGATTTTGAAAAGAGTATGGGTATCCTGCAAACGCTGGGATGTAATATAAGATTCTACCGCCCTCCCTGGGGAGCACGTAATTTATTCACGAACCGATTTGTTAAAAAACATAAATTACATCTGGTGCTTTGGGATGTGATGGTTGGGGATTGGAAAGTAAATGAACCGGATATTCTTGTCGGGAGAATGATAAGGAAGGTCTATGACGGTGCGGTTATCTGCCTTCATGATGGCTCTGAAAAATATGGAGGAGCAAAGGGAGCTGCTTTTAATACAATTAAAGCCCTTACAGAACTAATCCCTGGGCTTAAGAAAGAGGGCTATGAATTCATAACAGTTGAGGAGCTTTATAATCATGAATAATCAAGGGATGAGAGCCAGGAAGCAAATTATTAGTATATTGATTTTAATACTGCTTATTAGTATAACATTTTTCTTTTTTCTTAGGGGATATTCTCTGGACGAGCTTAAGAATGCTTTAAGGACGGCTAACTATGCCTATCTTTTCGGAGGGTTGTGCCTGATGTTTGTATTTGTAGGCTGTGAAGCCTTTAATATCAGGATGATATTAAAGACTCTCGGCAATAGGGTACCTTATAGAAGATGCCTGGAGTACTCAAGCCTTGGATTCTATTTTAGTTCCATAACGCCCTCTGCCGGCGGAGGCCAGCCGCTTCAGATTTATTATATGAAACGGGACCGGATTCCGATTGAAGTATCTTCTATAACTATTTTTTTTATTGTGTTTGTATATCAGATTGCTATGATTTTATTGGGAATTATTATGACGCTGTTTCGCTTTTCGGAGGCAGTATATTTTATGCATCAGATGAAATATCTATTTATCTTCGGCTTTATTGCCAACACAGGAGGAATCTTTTTTTTCTTTGCACTGATGTTCTCAAAAAGACTTGTACCCGCCGTGATGAATTTTATTTTAAAGGCAGGAGTTAAATTCAAATTAATAAAGAAAGCAGACACGGTAAGGGACAGATTGAATCAAAGCCTGATATCCTATCGGGAGAAGGCAATGCTTATAAAAGAACATACGGGATTATTTTTTAAAGTCCTCTTTGTTTCATTCATACAAATGGTGTCTTTTAATCTGATACCCTCTCTGGTATACTGTAGTATGGGCAATGATATAAGGAATATCCCTGATTTGCTGACCGGGCATTCCATCATCACCATATCGGTTTCCGCAGTTCCCCTGCCCGGAGCAGAAGGAGTGACACAGGGAGGATTTTTACGGGTGTATGATAATTTTTTCCCCCCGAATATGCTTCCTTATGCGATGCTAATCCATAGAATTGTAAGCTTTTATATTCCTCTGCTAATCAGTTTTATGATATACCTGTATACCCATATAAGAACCACAAAGCAGTCTGTACGAGGTGATATTTTTGATGGAAAATAAGATAAAAGTATTGGTTGCAGATGATGATGCCGATATCCGTGAAATACTGGAGATTCTTTTAAAGGCGGAGGGTTTTGAAGTTGTTTTAGTCTCTGATGGAAAAGAAGCGATAGCCTTGGCGGATGAGACGGTTAATTTAATTATTCTGGATGTTGCAATGCCGCAGAAGAACGGCTTTCAAGTCTGCAAGGAAATCAGGAAAACATCGATGGTGCCGATTCTGTTTTTGACTGCAAAGACCATGGAATCGGATAAAGTAATCGGATTTTCCGCCGGTGCGGATGATTATCTGGTGAAGCCGTTTTCCAATGCAGAGCTAATATTTCGGGTAAAAGCCCTGCTCAGACGCTGCTATCAGTATCAGACTCTTAATAAAGAAAAGAAGAATGTTTACAAAATAGATAATATTATTTTAAATGATAATACGAAGAGTGTAACCCTGGACAATGCTCCGATTATACTGACGCCCATCGAATATGACATTTTGTGTCTTATGATGAGGCATCCGAACAAGGTCTTTTCTGTCCAAAATCTGTACGAATCCATATGGAATCAGAATTATACCTACCTGGACAATAATACGATTATCGTTCACATCAGTAACCTTAGAAAAAAGATTGAGAAAGACCCGAGGAATCCGCAGTATATACGAAGTATGTGGGGAAGAGGATATTATGTTGGGGAGACAAATAAAACCGTCTAAATTGGAATTAAAGCTGATGCTTAAAATTATCGTATCAGGTATTCTATGTATTCTTATTTATGTGGTCATGGTTAATCTGGCAGTTTATTATATTGACCGTATGAAGGTGGATTCCGAAATCTATCAGGATTTTATCAAGAATACGTCGGAGGAGTTTCAGAATTATGTAACGGATAATAATATATCAATTTCTGATATGGATGCGATTAAAGCCTGGGGGAAGAAGCAAAAGTTAATGCATATCCGGCTTGTTGAAAACAACAGGGTGGTATACGATTCCCTGGATTATATCGTCAGGCTGACACCCAAGGTATCCTCTACAAATTATATGCTGGCTAAAGGCGCGTCACATACAATCAGCTTCATTGACGGGGATGCCAGCTTATATATCACAATCCTGTATAAGCAGCGACTGGAACAGAGAGTGGATTATATTGTTGGTATCCTGTGTATTTTATTATTCTTTTTCTTTGTCCTGATGGAGTTTAAAAAGCTGGTAAAGGATATTTTAGAAATCAAAAAGGGGATTCAGGTCTTGGAAGGAGGAGACCTTTCCTTTGAAATTCAGTCCAAAAGAAGAGATGAAATAACAGACTTAGCCCATTCCATCAATCGAATGAGTAAGGAGCTGGACCATCAGAGAAAGGAAGAAGAAATCCTCAGACAGAAGAATTATGACCTGGTAACCTCCATTTCCCATGATATTCGGACACCCCTGACTGCGGTAAACAGCTACATTGATTTGATTATGGAGCGTAAGTACGCACATGCGGAGGAATTGGACCGCTATCTGTCAAAAATAAAAGAAAAATCAATTTTAATTACAGACCTGACAGACAATTTGTTTACACATTTCCTGAATCAGAACAAGGATTATACCTATAATTTTGAAACGGTGATTGGCAATGATTTTATTCAATATTTACTTCATAGTATGTGGGAAGGGTTACAGGACAAGGGATACCAGATAGAAATTAAAGCAAATTTTAAGGAAGAGTTTTTTCTTAAAGTGGATATAATGCAGATTGAGAGAGTATTTAATAATTTGGAGGGGAATCTGATTAAATATGCTCAAAAAAGCAGACCAATTTGCTATGAGGCTTATATTGCAAATAATCTGCTTTATATAACAGGGGAAAATGAAATTGTAAACAACAACCAGATGGACAGCCATGGAGTAGGGATTCTCAATTGCCAGAAAATCATCAAGCTGCATTCGGGTGAAATGGGAACCTGTATCGAGGGGAACCGCTACCACGTCAGTATCAGTATTCCGGCTTATCTTTTGCAGGGATAATAGCATGCATTTTATCTTTCTTTAAAAAATTCGTCCAGACCATCCGATATTCCTTTTACAATTTTATCTTGATAATTATCCGTTGCCATCAATTCGTCCTCTTTTTTGTTCGACATATAACCCATCTCAATAATCGTCACGGGAACAGTACACCAATTAATTCCGCTCATGGTATCAGTCTCCCAAACGCCCTTATTGGCGGCTTTTGTCTGCACCACAATCTGTTCTAAAATCATATCGGACAGCTTGCGGTTCACCTTATACAGATTACTATTATAAGGATTGGATTTTGTCTGGCAGATTGTCATTACTCCGTTAACCTTGGAATTATCGCTTCCGTTGGCATGAATTCGCAGAAATGCATCCGCGTTTGCCTCATTGGCTATCGCAGCACGCTCGGAGTTTGACATATCCACATCATGTGTTTCCCGAATCATAAGCACCTGATATCCTCTTTCTAATAGTTCTTCTTTTAATTTAAGGGCTACGGTGAGGTTTAATTCATATTCTTTCAGACCCGTGCTGACCCCTGTTGTTCCGGAGGAAACCTTTGGTTTTGTTTCTTTTGCACCGGGTCCGATAGGCTCTTGTCCGGAATTGCCTTTTGCCTGATGTCCGGCGTCGATAACGATAAGCTTTCCGCTGCCCGGTTCGTTCGTTGGTTCGCTTGTCGGTATGGATTCTTCAACAAGCTCTTCGGTGGACTCGGACGGGTCAGGTGCCGTAGTTGGCTGCATCTCGACTATCGGCTCGTCTTCTTGCGATAAATCATCAGAAGCAGAATTATCTTCGGTCTCGTCGTCGGCCGCAGTTTCTTCTTCTCCGGTCTCTGATTCCATCTCCTCATATACCTCGCTATCTTTCGCAGGGTTATCCTCTGGGGTAAGGATTGGCTGTTCCGATAATCCATCTCCGTGTTTTTCAAGCCTCGGAAGAGCAATCATAAATATTATTGCAAATACCAAAATACCTATCATAATCAATTTATTTCTATATTTTTCATATGGCCTTTTCATATCTTATGATAATCCTCCATTTTAATGATTTTGAATATAAGTATACCATGTCCGCAAGCACATAGAC
>JAEZXP010000043.1 GCA_023419655.1 Bacillota bacterium
GAATTATACTTACCAATGGCAGAGAATCAAAGAATCCGTTTAAGCGGATATTAAAAGGATTATATGCCTTGTATGGCATATCAGGATATCTAAGCGATGTGTTGTCCTATTCCCGTCTGCTTGCACTGGGACTTGCAACCGGTGTAATTGGTTCGGTAATTAATAAGATGGCTGCCATGACGGCAGGCGGCGTGTTGGGTCCGGTTTTCTTTACAATTATAGTAATAGTAGGACATGCTTTGAATCTGGGGATTAATGCCCTGGGCGCATATGTTCACACCAACCGTCTGCAATATGTAGAGTTTTTCGGTAAGTTTTATGAGGGCGGCGGAAAAATATTCAAGCCCTTTGGAATGAATACAAAATATTATAAAATCAAGGAGAATACGAAATATGGAAATGTTGAATGATTATGGTATTGTATTGGCATTAGCAGGTGCTGTGCTGGCAGCGCTGATTCCCGGAATGGCTTCTGCGAAGGCTGTAAGTATGGGTGGTATCGCAGGAGCAGGGGTTATAACAGAAGACCCTTCCCAGTTTGGTAAGGTTCTTATTCTACAGTTGCTACCTGGTACACAGGGTATCTATGGTCTCTTAATCGCTTTTATTACTTTATCACAGATTGGTGTGTTAGGTGGCAGCGGAGATATCTCCTTTGTAAAAGGAGCCCTTTATCTGGCAGCGTGCCTGCCTATGATAATTGTAGGCTATACCTCCGCTATCCGTCAGGCAAATGCGTCTGTTGCAAGTATTGGTGTTGTGGCAAAGAGACCGGACCAATTCGGTAAAGCAATGATTTTCCCTGCAATGGTTGAAACCTATGCTATCTTGGCGCTTCTTATTTCTATGCTGGCAATTAACGGAGTAAGCGGATTAAGTATATAACAGTTGGAGGTTAAAATGACTGGATTAGAAAAGATTATTAAGGCAATTGAAGCAGATGCCAGGGCCAATGCAGATAAGATACTTGCCGAAGCAAGAGAAGAAGCGGAGAAAATTCTGTCTTTGGCTAAGGAAGAGGCTGAGCGAAGCTGTGCTAAGATTGCTGAAAAGCCCGCATCCGAAGCCAAGGCAATTTTAAGCAGGGCAGAATCAGGGGCCAGACTTATAAAAAGGCAGATGATTTTGGATGCGAAGCAGAAGATGATTAATGAGGTCATCCTTAAAGCGAAAGAAAAGCTTACCAGTCTTTTGGATACTGATTATTTTGAGATAATCCTTCAAATCGTAAAAAAGCATGCCCATGCACAACCGGGCATCATTATGTTTTCACAGACTGACTTGGACAGAATGCCTAAGAAGTTTGAGAAAAGCCTGAATGCAGCCATAAAGGAGATTCAGAATGCCTCCCTTACAATATCGGAGGAAGATGCCAGAGTGGATGGCGGTTTTATACTTGTCTATGGAGATATAGAAGAGAATTGTTCTTTTGATGCATTATTTGGTAATGCAAAGGAAGAGCTGCAGGATAAAGTGAATGCATTTTTATTCGAATAGAAGGACCGGAAAGAGGGTGAAAGATTTGCATATAAAAAAACATCGATATTTATCGGCACCGTCCGGCAGAGAAATGACAGATAAGCAATATATATATGCAGTTGCCCGTATACGTTCCAAGGAGCTGGCATTATTATGTAAGGCAGATATCGAGCAGCTTATGAATTGCAGAGATGAAAAAGAATGTCTGCGATTTTTGGCTGATAAAGGCTGGGGAAGGGATGGTAAAGAGACATCGGAACAGGTCTTGACCTCAGAAAGACAAAAGACCTGGGAGCTTCTGAATGAGCTGGTAGAGGATGTGTCGGTATTTCATACATTTCTTTACGGTAATGATTATCACAACTTAAAGGCCGCAATAAAGCAGGTATATAAGGGTAGTGACCAGCCTAATCTATATATTTCGGATTGTACGATAGACCCCGAAGTGATTGTCCGTGCAGTTAAGGAGCATGATTTTTCGGAACTTCCGGAGCATATGAGAAAAGTGGCGGAAGAAGCCTATCAGATACAGCTTCATACCGGTGACAGCCAGCTTTGCGATATAGTAATTGATAAAGCGGCCCTTGACAGTATCTATGCCCATGGAAAAGCTTCAGAAAATGAGCTTCTTTCGCAATACGTGGAGCTAAAGGTTGCGGCGGCTGATATCAATATAGCCATCCGGAGTATAAAGACAGGCAAGGATGGAGAATTCTTGCGGCGGGCGCTTTCCGAATGCGAGAGCCTGGATACAGAGAGCCTTACTGAAAGTGCGTTAGAGGGTATGGAAGCGTTATATACCTATCTGTCCTCTACGGTTTACTCGGATGCTGTTCCCGCACTAAAAGAATCCTCACAGGCATTTGAACGCTGGTGTGATAACCGGATAATCGAATATATCCGCCCGCAGAAATATAATCCGTTTACGTTGTCACCTTTGGCAGCGTATCTGTTAGCCCGGGAAAATGAAATCAAAACAGTTCGGATTCTGCTTTCAGGCAAACGAAATGATATATCGGATGATGTAATCCGGGAAAGATTGAGGGAAATGTATGTATAAGGCAGCGGTACTAGGTGATCGTGACAGTATATATGGATTTGCTGCAATCGGACTTGACACTTATTCGGTGGAAAATACGGCGGAAGCAGCAAAACGGTTAAAAGAGCTGGCTGACGGGCAGTACGCTGTAATTTATATTACGGAGAGCTT
The DNA here is from genome assembly GCA_023419655.1 of Bacillota bacterium. Lineage (GTDB taxonomy): Bacteria > Bacillota > Clostridia > Lachnospirales > Lachnospiraceae > Mobilitalea. The sequence continues at coordinate 2,690 of JAEZXP010000043.1, forward strand.
TCAGTCAGAATTGGAGTCGGAGATTGATGCATATGTATCAATGAATCTTCCGGCGATTATCCCGATTCCCGGTGTATCCGGTAATACAGGAATGGGAATGAGAAATGTAAAGAAATCGGTAGAGCGGGCAGTAGGCTCGGATATTATATTCAATAATGATAATGAATCTATGTAAAGCAGGTGAAAAAATATGAGCAAAGGCACCATAAAAAAAGTAGCCGGTCCCTTGGTTGTTGCCGAAGGTATGCGAAATGCCAATATGTTTGACGTGGTTCGTGTAAGCAATCAGCGTCTGATCGGTGAAATTATTGAAATCCATGGCGACCAGGCTTCCATCCAGGTTTATGAAGAAACTGCAGGACTTGGACCCGGTGAGCCGGTGGAATCGACCGGTGCTCCCCTAAGTGTTGAATTAGGACCGGGACTTATCGGAAGTATTTTTGACGGTATCCAGCGTCCGTTGTCAGACATTATGGAAGCAACGGGAACGAATTTAAAGCGTGGTGTTGAAATCCCTTCCCTTAACAGAGAGAAAAAGTGGCATTTTGAGCCGAGTGTTTCTGCCGGAGCCGAAGTGGAAGCGGGAGATATTATCGGAACGGTAACAGAGACTGATATCGTTGTACAGAAAATCATGGTTCCTTATGGAATGAAGGGCATCATTCGTTCCATAGATGAAGGGGATTATACGGTTGTTGATACCATCGCCGTACTTGAAAAGGACGATAAGACGAAAGAAAACCTTACATTAATGCAGAAGTGGCCTGTTCGTCAGGGCAGACCTTATAAGCAGAAATTGTCTCCGGACAAGCCGATGGTTACGGGGCAGAGAGTAATTGATACCCTGTTTCCCATTGCAAAGGGTGGTGTGGCAGCGATTCCCGGACCCTTCGGAAGCGGTAAAACTGTCGTTCAGCATCAGCTGGCTAAATGGGCGGAGGCTGATATCGTGGTATATATCGGATGCGGAGAGCGGGGAAATGAGATGACGGACGTTCTTAACGAGTTTCCTGAGCTAAAGGACCCGAAGACCGGAAAGTCTTTGATGGAGCGTACGGTACTGATTGCCAACACCTCGGATATGCCGGTTGCTGCCCGTGAGGCTTCTATCTATGTAGGTATCACAATCGCGGAATATTTCCGGGATATGGGCTATTCCGTAGCACTGATGGCAGATTCCACCTCCCGTTGGGCGGAGGCTCTTCGTGAGATGTCCGGACGTCTTGAGGAAATGCCCGGTGAAGAGGGCTATCCCGCATATCTTGCCAGCCGTTTGGCGCAGTTTTATGAAAGAGCAGGAAGAGTTATTTCTCTGGGTAAGGACGGCAGAGAAGGAGCATTGTCGGCTATCGGAGCCGTATCCCCTCCCGGTGGTGATATTTCGGAACCGGTTTCCCAGGCGACCCTTCGAATTGTTAAGGTGTTCTGGAGCCTGGATGCAGGTTTGGCTTATAGAAGACATTTTCCGGCGATTAACTGGCTGACCAGCTATTCTCTCTATGATATGGGCAAATGGTTCAATGCCAATGTGGATGAAAGATGGAGTGATTTGAAAGCCAGAATAATGAGACTGTTAAATGATGAAGCGGAGCTGGATGAGATTGTTAAGCTTGTCGGCATGGATGCATTATCGGCACCTGACCGTTTAAAGCTTGAAGCTGCCAGGTCCATCCGCGAGGACTATCTTCATCAGGATGCTTTCCATGAAGATGATACCTATACAAGCCTTGATAAGCAGTACAAAATGATGGAGCTTGTTTTAATGTTTTACGATATTTCTCTGGAGAATTTAAGCAAGCTTTCGATTGATGACCTGGTTAAATTACCGGTAAGAGAAAGAATCGGACGTTTCAAATATATTAAAAAGGATTTAATCGAAAAAGAATATGATGAAATCCGCATGCAGTTAAATAATGAAATTCATGGACTGGTACAGAAGGAGGGAGCCTAATGCCAAAGGAATATAGAACCATTCAAGAGGTAGCGGGTCCTCTTATGCTGGTACAGGGAGTTGAAGGAGTTGCCTTTGACGAGCTGGCCGAGATAGAGCTTGTGAACGGTGAGAAACGCCGCTGCAGAGTTTTGGAAATCGACGGCAGCAATGCCCTGGTTCAGTTGTTTGAAAACTCTGCGGGAATCAATCTTGCCAGCTCAAAGGTACGATTCTTAGGCCGAAGCATGGAGCTGGGTGTATCAGAGGATATGCTTAGCCGTGTTTTTGACGGTCTGGGACGTCCGATTGATGACGGTCCGGATATATTACCGGAGCAGAGACTTGATATCAACGGTCTGCCGATGAATCCGGCAGCAAGAAATTATCCGCAGGAGTTTATACAGACAGGTGTATCGGCGATTGACGGATTAAATACGCTGGTTCGGGGACAAAAACTCCCGATATTTTCAGCCAGTGGTCTTCCCCATGCGAATTTAGCCGCACAGATAGCCCGTCAGGCAAAGGTTCGCGGAACTTCCGAGCCTTTTGCGGTGGTATTTGCAGCGATGGGTATTACCTTCGAGGAAGCCAACTTCTTTACGGAATCCTTCCGTGAGACCGGAGCAATCGACAGAACTGTTATGTTTGTCAATCTGGCAAATGACCCTGCCATCGAGCGTATCTCCACGCCCCGTATGGCACTTACCGCCGCTGAATATCTTGCATTTGAAAAGGATATGCACGTGCTTGTAATCCTGACGGATATTACAAACTATGCAGATTCGTTAAGAGAAGTATCAGCAGCCAGAAAGGAAGTTCCGGGACGCCGCGGTTATCCCGGTTATATGTATACGGACCTTGCTTCACTGTATGAGAGGGCAGGACGAAAGAAGGGCAAAAACGGAAGTATTACAATGATTCCGATACTTACGATGCCCGAGGATGATAAGACGCATCCCATCCCTGACCTTACAGGATATATTACCGAGGGCCAGATTATCTTGAGCCGTGAGCTTCACCGTCAGGGAATTGAGCCGCCGGTTGATGTGCTGCCGTCACTTTCCCGTCTGAAGGATAAGGGTATCGGTGAGGGCAAGACGAGAAAAGACCATGCCAATACCATGAATCAGATTTTTGCTGCTTATGCAAGAGGTAAGGAAGCAAAAGAGCTGATGGTTGTTCTTGGTGAAGCAGCCTTAACCGATATTGATAAGCTGTATGCACAGTTTGCAGATTCCTTTGAGAGAGAATATGTATCCCAGGGCTATATTACAAACCGCGACATTGAGGATACTTTGAATCTTGGATGGAAGCTTCTTAATATGCTTCCCAGAGCCGAGCTTAAGAGAATTAAGGACGAGCTGCTGGATGAATACTATGGCAAATAAGAAATCTACGCATAAACGTGTGTATACGTTTGTATAGGAACGGAGAGAGAGATGGCAAATACACAAGTAAATCCTACCCGTATGGAACTCACGAAGCTTAAGAAGAAGCTGGCTACAGCAACCAGAGGCCATAAGCTGCTTAAGGATAAGAGAGATGAGCTTATGCGGCAGTTTCTTGATATGGTTCGGGAGAATAAGGTCTTGCGTGAAAAGGTTGAAGCCGGGATTCATGCCGCCAATAAGAACTTTGTATTGGCCAGATCGGTTATGGTTGATGAGATACTCAATGTTTCATTAATGGCACCGAGACAGGAGGTTTATCTGGATACCTATACCAGGAATGTCATGAGTGTAGAGATTCCTGGATTTGAATATAAGACAAAGACTCCTGATGCGAATGACATCTATCCCTATGGCTATGCATTTACCTCCAGTGACCTTGATGATGCGGTAAAGAGCCTGCAGGACATTCTTCCTGACATGCTGAAGCTGGCTGAGGTAGAAAAATCCTGCCAGCTGATGGCTGCAGAGATAGAAAAGACAAGACGCAGGGTAAATGCCCTTGAGCATGTTATGATTCCGGATATGCAGCAAAAAATAAAATATATTGTAATGAAGCTGGACGAGAATGAGAGAAGTACACAGATTCGTCTGATGAAGGTTAAAGATATGATGCTGGAACAGGCGCATCATTACAATGAGCGATATAAAAGCCAAACGGAGGCTTAATTTAAACAAAATAATCATTTGAACAACACACACAAAGAGACATGTGGTAAAATTGTATCTGAAAATACAGGTAGAATTTTATTACAGTCTCTTTTTGTTAATTGACATACGTCCGCTCTGCCTGTAAACTATACACGATATGGCGAAGTCACAGTAAAGGAGGACATACATAATGGCGGCTTGTCGTAATTGCAAAAAATGCAGAGATCAATTATGTGTGAATAAAGTCCCGATTCTTTCATCCTTAGATAATGAGGATCTCCATAAAGTCATGGGATTAATTCGTCACTATGAATATAAAAAGGGAGAAACGCTGTTATTCGAGGGAGATTCCATGGATTCCATTGTAATTATTAATGAGGGAAGTGCGAAGGCGTATAAGAATACCTCCGATGGCAGGGAGCAGATATTATATGTATTTTCTGAGGGAGACTTTTTTGGAGAGCAAAATCTGTTCAGTAATCAAACGGCGACATATTCCGTGAAGGCACTTCAAACGATAAAAACATGTAATCTGTCCAGAGATAAATTCCAGGAGCTTTTGTACCGGTATCCCGAGATTGCCATAAAGATTATTAATGAATTGGGAAGCCGGATGGCCAGACTTGAGAATGCGCTCCAGAGTATCGGTGTGCGAAACGTAGATAACAGAATCGGCGGCATATTATTGGAATTTGCCGAAAAATACGGGACGAAGGATGAGACCGGTATAATTATACATTTGCCCTTTAGCAGGGAAGGAATTGCGAACTATCTTGGAGTGGCAAGGGAAACCGTCAGCAGGAAGTTCAGCCAGCTTGAGAATGAGGGATTGATTTGTTCTTTGAATAACAAGGAGATATTAATCCCGGATATGGATAAGATTGAAGCAATGGCAGGTGTTAATTGATGGAATTGAATATCGTCAGGGGTAACGGGAATACTTCTATATGGTAGTATGATAGATACGAATTTATCAGGAATGTATGGAGGTCGTTACCATGGCAGTTGACTTTAAAACCAGTCAGACAAAAGATAATCTAATGAGAGCCTTTGCAGGTGAAAGCCAGGCCAGAAACAGGTATACATTTGCAGCTTCACAAGCAAAGAAGGAGCAGCATCATGTAATTGAAGCGCTATTCAGATTCACCGCCGATCAGGAGAAAGAGCATGCCGAGATATTCTATGGACACCTAAAAGAACTTGCAGGAGAAAATATTCATGTAGATGGAGCATATCCGGTGGATATTGCAGACGATGTGACAAAGCTTTTGCGTATGGCACAGCACAATGAATATGAAGAATATGACCCAATTTATAAAAAATTTGGAGACATAGCGAAAGAAGAAGGCTTTAATAAGGTTGCGGCATCCTTTCATATGATTGCGAAGATTGAAAAGGTTCATGGAGACCGGTTTGGCAAATTTGCCGAGCTATTGGAACAGAACAAGCTATATATATCGGACGTAGAAATAGGGTGGATATGCTTAAATTGCGGGCATGTACATTGGGGGATGGAAGCCCCGAAAATATGTCCTGTCTGCGACCATGACAGGGGATATTTTATAAGGCTTGAGATGGCTCCCTATCATAATTGATAATTCTCAGTATACTGTCCCGTTCAGCTTTAGCGAAGCACTGCTAATTCGGAGCGGGATAGTTTTATTTGAGAGGAAAGATTCGCGGATACTGCATATAAGTGGTATTTATAACTACATAACAAAGAAAATATTACTATGAAATATTGACAACAAATCCATATAAGCTTATAATGATTATAAACCGGCATAGCAGCCGGGTACTTTATAAAAAATAGTTTGATAATCAAAGTAATATGTTAAGATTAAATATGGAGGTGTGAATATGGATATGAAGCCATTAATCATAGGTAATTTAAAAGCAAGATTTCCGATTATTCAGGGAGGAATGGGAGTAGGCGTCAGCAGATGGAGGCTTGCCGGGTCAGTAGCAAGAGAAGGAGGAATCGGAATTATATCCACGGCACAAATCGGATATGATGAACCGGAGTTTGGAAAGAAGCCGATTCCTACTAATTTAAAAGCAATAAAGAAGCATATCGATAAGGCAAGAGAAATTGCGGATGGCGGAATTATAGGAGTCAATATCATGGTAGCTACAAAACAGTATGAAAGCTATGTGAAGGCTGCCTGTGAAGCAGGAACGGATGTAATTATATCCGGAGCAGGACTTCCGATAACACTTCCGGAGCTTACAAGCGGTTATGATGTTAAGATTGCGCCCATCGTATCCAGTGTAAAGGCTGCTTCTGTTATCCTAAAGATGTGGGATAGAAAGTATAATCGGACAGCTGATTTTATTGTTATCGAAGGACCAAAGGCAGGAGGGCATCTGGGCTTTACCAGGGAACAGATAGATGAAATCCAGGAATCTGATTTTGATACCATCATCGTAGATATTATGAACTGTGTTAAAGAATTCGAGCAGAAATACCAGAAGAATATACCTGTAATTGTGGCAGGCGGTATCTATGACCGGGACGATATTAAGCATGTGCTTTCGCTGGGAGCGGATGGGGTACAGATAGCTACCCGATTTGTGGTTACGAAGGAGTGTGATGCAAGTGAAGAATTTAAGCAGGCATATCTTCATGCAAAAAAAGAAGACATTGCAATCATTACGAGCCCTGTAGGCATGCCGGGAAGAGCAATTCTTACTTCCTTTACAAAAAGAACTGCTCTGGGAAGAATCCCCGTGAACAAATGCTTTAACTGCCTTGTTCATTGCAATCCCAAGGAGACACCGTATTGTATTACAAAAGCACTGGTGGAGGCTGTTAAGGGGAATATCGATGAAGGGTTAGTATTTTGCGGCGAAAAAGCTTACCGGTTGGATAAGATGACAACGGTTAAGGATATATTCGAGGAGCTGGTATTTTAAAATCCATCGTTATTGATAGCGGAGTTTATTCGCCCACGAATTTAATTTTTCGCAGGATTCGTACTTTGTTTTGTATCCGATACCATCAATAATAAAAAATGGGTTAAACGCAGTTGCCGTCACGTGTGTACCGTCAGTTTTTGTTATTGTAAGAACAACTGCCTGGCCTGCATAATTCCTGTAAGAATTGTCTTTGCTGTAAACAACGATAGTATGGAGTATGTCAACGACTTCTTCGATATCATTGGCCGTTAATTCAAATGTCACATCAGGCGGTGAAAGCTTAACTGAAATACTTGAAATTTCGGAGACGGATAAGCCGTGAAAGGGTTTTGCTCCTCCAAATGATTTTCCAATAATAAAACCGGCAATAGTTATTACGGCTAAAATAAATAGTGATAACGCTTTCTTTTTCACAATGGCACCTCCCCTGTTTTATAATTAGACGAATCTTACATTATTTTTGTTTCATATTACCATAAAATAGCGAATAGCTACATTATTCTTGATTTGATAGGTATGGTTATGTATAATTGTATACATAAAAGCAGAATACATATTGGTTGTGTATATACAATAAGAAGTATACTGTTAGACTTAGTATGAGATATGGAATTGGATATACAATAATATGTATCCCCATTTGTTTTATGTGATTTAAGTCACAGAACAAGGCGGTATTATCGTGCATACTATTACTAACAGGCGAAAGAACGAAGTTCCAACGCTTATTTATTAATCCGTATCGGCAAGGAGAGAGATAAGTTGGAAAATAAAATTATTGATTTGAATAAAAGTGTGTATGATTTATGCAGTGAGTTCAAAGAGCTTCCTGAAATCCTTCACGGTTTGGGATTTGTTGATATTATAAAGTCGGGGATGCTGCGGACAGCCGGTAGATTTATGACGATTAAGAAGGGTGCAGCCATGAAGAAGATAAGTATGGATACAATCATAGACACCCTTTCGCAGCACGGATACAAAATTGAAGGAATATAAGTCGGTCAAAATACGGATTATATAGTATTAAACGAATTACATGAAACCTTGGTAAGATATCAAGGTTTCTTATGATATTTTTGCAAATATTGTGCCTGCTAAGCTTGAAAAACATGAAATTTCAAGCAGAAAATCAGAAATTTTCATATGGAAAGTTTGCAGGCTATGAGGAAAGGTGAGGTTATTATGGCAAAACAGGCAGTTGGAGTAATTGGATTAGCAGTTATGGGAAAGAATCTGGCACTAAATATTCGTGAACATGGATATTCGGTAGCTGTCTACAACCGTTCAGGAGAAAAGACAGATAATCTATTAAAAGAAGCAAAGGACAAAGATATGGTTGGTACCTATACGCTGGAAGAGTTCGTAGATTCTCTTGAAAAACCCAGAAAGATAATTATGATGGTGAAGGCAGGTAAGGCTGTGGATGATATGATAGAGCAGCTGCTGCCTTTAATCTCTCCCGGAGATTTGCTGATGGACGGAGGGAACTCCAATTATCTGGATACGATAGAGAGAAGCAGGATGCTGGAGGAAAAGAATATTCATTATCTTGGTATGGGTATCTCCGGCGGGGAAGAGGGAGCCCGCAGAGGGCCTGCTATTATGCCGGGCGGAAACCTCGAAGCTTACAAAATGATGGAGAAGATACTTTCGGATATATCAGCCAAGGTCGGAAGCGACGCTTGCAGCACCTACATCGGCAAGGATGGCTCCGGGCATTTCGTAAAGATGATTCATAACGGCATAGAATATGCAGATATGCAGCTGATTGTTGAAGCATATTCCATATTAAAGCAGGTATTAGGTCTCACACCCCCCGAATTTCATAAGATATTTTCAGAATGGAATGAGGGAGAGTTAAACAGCTATCTGATTGAAATCACGGCAGACATCTTTACAAAGAAGGATTCTGAAACAGGAAATTATCTTGTAGACATGATTCTTGATGTGGCCGGACAAAAAGGTACGGGGAAATGGACGGGACAGATTTCACTGGAGCTGGGAATACCGGCTCCCACCATAACTACAGCCGTATATGAG
>JAEZXP010000083.1 GCA_023419655.1 Bacillota bacterium
ATTCGGCTCTGTGGCTGCCTAACCGGTTCTATCACGGCGCAGTCACGGAAGGCCAGAGAAAGTTCATGGGTACGCTTTGGAATACCTATGCCTTCTATGTCCTTTACGCCAATATTGATAAATTTGATGCTACAAAATATGAGCTGGAATATGATAAACTTCCGGTTATGGATAAATGGCTGTTGTCAAGGCTTAATACGCTTATAAAATCTGTAGACGGACATCTGGACAATTATAAGATTACGGAAGGAGCCAGACTGCTGTCTGATTTCGTGGATGAGCTGTCGAACTGGTATGTCAGAAGAAGCAGAGAGCGTTTCTGGGCAAAGGGTATGCCTCAGGATAAGATTAATGCCTATATGACCTTATATACGGCATTGGTTCAGTTTAGTAAGCTGGCGGCACCGTATGTTCCGTTTATGACAGAGGATATCTACCAGAACCTGGTGGTAAATCTGGATAAGAACGCACCGGAAAGCATTCACCTGAGCGCATATCCTGATTATAATGAGGCGTATATGAATAAGGAGCTGGAGGAAAATATGGAAGAGGTACTGGAGATTGTTGTCCTTGGCCGTGCCTGCAGAAATACAGCAAATATTAAGAACCGCCAGCCAATCGGCAAGATGTATGTCAAGGCAGAAGATAACCTTTCCGAGTTCTTTAAGGATATCATTGCCGACGAGCTTAATGTTAAGGAAGTACTGTTTACGGATGACGTAAGAGACTTTACCTCCTACAGCTTTAAGCCGCAGCTTAAAACGCTTGGACCTAAGTTTGGCAAGCATATCGGTACCATAAGGCAGATTTTATCCGAGCTTAACGGCAATGAAGCGATGGATGAGATTCATGCCACAGGCAAGCTTGCCATATCTCTGGATGGCGCGGAGGTATACCTTGATAAGGAGGATTTGCTGATAGAGACGGCACAGTCAGAAGGCTATATATCGGATTCTGACCGGGGTATTACTGTAGTTCTGGATACGAAGCTGTCAGAGGAGCTGATAGAAGAGGGCTATGTCCGTGAAATTATAAGCAAGGTTCAAACCATGCGTAAGGATGCGGACTTTGAGGTGATGGACCATATCAGAGTGTATATTATGGGTAATGACAATATTAAAGCCATCGTAGAGCGGAATGCAGAGGAAATCAAAGCCGAGGTACTGGCAGATGCGGTACGATTTGAAAATTCTCAGGGTTATGTAAAGGAATGGAACATCAATGGAGAGCAGGTAACCTTTGCGGTAGAGAAGTTATAGGTAACGATATACTTATATCCGTATGCCCATAACCATTTACATTTCCTCTGGAATGTACTATACTATGTATATAATAAATTCTGCAGGAAAGGCGGGGGTTCTATGAAGCTTATCTATGTAATTGTACGAAATATTGATAGCGGAGATGTTACGGGAGCATTAAATAAAAAGGGCTATTATGTAACGAAGCTGGCGTCAACCGGAGGATTCTTACGGGAAGGCAATACAACATTAATGATTGGAACAGATGAAGAAAAGGTAGATGATGTAATAGAAACCGTAAAGAAGGCTTGCGGGCCCAGAAAACAGATTATATCGAATCCGGTGGGAACCGGTGAATATACCTCAATGAATGTTGTCGTAAATGTAGGAGGCGCTACCATATTTGTAACAGAAGTGGACCGCTTTGAAAAGATTTAATAATTGACATATTAAGAAGGAAAACCGGTAGAAGTTAGGCGGTGTCATAGAGACAAAAAGTGGACTGGGTATAAATCCCTGTGATGGGGCGGACAGTTTGGGCTGTTCGCCTTTTTTCAATTTTCAAATGTATAAATTCTGTGAACTCTTGATTTTCGCTTTATTTTTTTTTACAAATATGGTATAAATGAAGAAGCGCAGATTGAAAAACAAAAAAATTTTAATCGGCAAATTTGTGCTTTCGCCCAAATTTACAGTATTTTGGCAGCATGGATGATTAGTGAGGAAGGGGATAGCTCACTTCCGGAAAAAAGAAAGGGATTAAGTATATGAAAAAGATTGTTTTACTATTAATATTGAGCCTGAGTATGATGGCTGTACTGGCAGGATGTAAAGGCAAAGAGAACGGCGAAGGTAACAATGAAGGCAACGGAGGCGTAGAATCGACACCTACACCTGATGCGGAGAAGGATGGCGATGACGCACCGGATTTATCAGAAAATCCGGTGGTTAAGGAAGCGTATGATTACAATGATTATATTAAACTGGGACAATATAAGGGCATTGAGGTAAGCATAAAGAAAACAGAGGTTACGGATGAAGACATCGATATTGCCATTCAGATGGATATGTTTGATAATGATGTCACTCCGATTGATATTACGGACAGGGCTGCAAAGCGTGGAGATACCCTTAATATAGACTTCGTAGGATACCATAACGGAGAGGCCTTTGAGGGAGGTTCTTCGAATGAACAGGGATATGACCTGACCCTGGGTTCCAATACATTTATTGAAGGATTTGAAGAGCAGCTTATAGGGTTGGAGGTTGGAGACGAAGCGGACATAAATGTAGTTTTCCCGGAGAATTATGATAATACTACGCTGGCGGGTGAGCCGGCTGTATTCAAGGTAAAGATTAATAGCATAAATTATTTTGAGCTTACAGAGGAATTCATAACCGATACGATGAGTTTTGATACAGAGGAAGAGTACAGGGAAAGCTTGCATCAATATATAGAGGAGAACAATTCTTACAGAATTGCAAGGCAGAAGGAAAGCGATGTATATAATGCGGTTATAAAGGGTTCTGAGATTACATTGCACGAGAATTTGATAGATTATTATGTATCGGATTTAAAGACTTTCTATGAAAGCCTCGCAGCAGGATATGGCATGAGTCTGGAGGATTTTGTTGTTATGTCAGAAGTTTCGATGGAAGAATTTGATGCAGACTTGAAGGATTATGCAAAGAACATGGCAACAAGGGAGCTGATGGTGACGGCTATCAGCGCTGCTGAAAATATTGAAGTCACAGAGGACGAGTTCCAGGCAGAATTAGCCAAATATGTAGAGGAATACGGCTATGAGTCCAAAGAAGCATTTTTAGAGAATGCAGATGAGAATATAATAAAAGAGGACTTGTTATTCAAGAAAGTAATTAGCTTTCTTGTTGATGAAGCCGTTGAAAAGTACGTATAACAGCTGGGGCAACGATGTATAATATGTGGTAGATTCAGTGATTGACAAGAAAATCCTATCGTGTTATACTACGCAAGGTATGGTTATAAAAAAAGGATATGGGTTATTAAGCTCTTGGTCCAATCAGACTGGGAGCTTATTTATTTAATTGAATTATGAAAGGAAAAATGAATGGAAATTACCAAATTTGAAGATATGAATTTAGACCCGGATATACTCAGGGCGGTAGAAGAGATGGGCTTTGAGGAGATGTCACCTATACAGGTACAGGCTATTCCCGCAATGCTGGGCGGAAGAGATATAATCGGGCAGGCACAGACAGGAACCGGTAAAACGGCGGCCTTTGGAATACCTCTCCTACAGCAGATTGACCCGGAGGACAGGTCCCTTCAGGCACTGGTGCTATGTCCGACCAGAGAGCTGGCAATACAGGTAGCGGATGAACTGCGTAAGCTGGCTAAGTTTATGCATAGCATAAAGATATTACCGATATACGGTGGACAGGAGATTTCAAAACAGATAAGGTCCCTTAAAGGCCATGTGCAGATAATTATCGGTACTCCCGGCCGTACAATGGACCATATGAGAAGAAAAACGATACGGCTTGATAATATTAAGATGGTCGTGCTGGATGAAGCGGATGAAATGCTGAATATGGGATTTCGGGAGGATATAGAGACAATCCTGAAGGATATGCCAGAAAAGAAGCAAATTGCCCTTTTTTCAGCAACCATGCCGGCACCGATACTGGAGATTGCCCGTACTTATCAGGAGGATGCCAAGCTAATTAAGGTTGTAAGAAAAGAGCTTACTGTTCCTAAGATTGAGCAGTATTATTATGAAGTCAGCCCCAAGATGAAGGAAGAGGTTCTCTCCAGGCTTATCGATATATATAATCCCAAGCTTTCTCTGGTTTTTTGTAATACGAAGAAGATGGTGGATGAGCTTACAGCTAATCTTCAGGGCAGAGGATATTTTGCAGAAGGGCTTCACGGCGACATGAAGCAGCAGCAAAGAGATAGGGTAATGGCAAGCTTTCGTAACGGCAGAACAGATATCCTTGTGGCAACGGATGTAGCGGCAAGAGGTATCGATGTGGATGATGTAGAGGCTGTATTTAATTATGACGTTCCCCAGGATGATGAGTATTATGTCCACAGGGTCGGCAGAACCGGACGTGCCGGCAGAGAAGGAATGGCATTTACCTTAGTAGTCGGCAGAGAGGTATATAAACTGAGAGATATCCAGCGGTATTGCAAAACGAAGATTAAGCTTCAGCCGATTCCGTCTGTGTATGATGTGACGGAGGTAAAGGCGGATAAGATATTGGATAAAATGTATACTATCATGGAGGATGAAGAGCTGTCCAAAATGATTGATTTGATTGAGGAGCGGATAAATGAGGACGGAAAGCATACCTCCCTTGATTTGGCAGCAGCATTTTTAAAATATCTTATGGGTGACGACCGGTGTGAAGCGGAGCAAAAAGGAGGCGGCGATTTTGATGATACCGGAGCCGAAGCAGGAATGGTTCGCTTATTTATCAATCTTGGCAAGAAGCAGAAGATAAAGCCGGGAGATATACTTGGAGCTATCGCAGGTGAAACAGGAATTCCGGGAAAATTAATCGGAACAATCGATATGTATGATAAGTATACATTTGTGGAGGTTCCCAGAGAATACGCATCGGATGTTATTCAGACGATGAAAACGACAAAGATAAAAGGAAAAAGCCTTAATATAGAGCCGGCTAACCGCAAATAATAATATACTTGACGAATAAGAAGATTCTATTTATAATAATAATTACTATTATTTGATAAAATTTATTTATTAGACGCATATAGTTAGTAAATATTTTAGGAGTTGATTATTATGGCTGCTATCAAATACAGCAGGCAACGAGAGGCAATAAAGGAGTACCTGGCCAATACAAAAGAACATCCGACGGCAGATACCATATATATGAACATTCGAGCGATTTACCCGAATATCAGCCTGGGAACGGTATACAGGAATCTAAACCTCCTGGTTGAGAGAGGCGAGATTATAAAGATTAATGGTATTGATGGCAGTGACCGTTATGATGGGAATATTCATGACCATTATCATTTTATTTGCAAGAAATGCCAGAGAGTATTGGATATTGATATGGACGCTGTCGACTCCATCAATGAGCAGGCCGGTAAGAACTTCCCCGGAAAAATAGAAGGGCATATCGCTTATTTTTATGGGGTTTGCAACGAATGTGAATAGAAGATATTATATAAAATGGTCCCGGGCACAGATGTATCTGTATACCTGGGACCATTTGCAACGGCGCCGTTTTTTATTTGACTCTTGTTATATGTACGCAATATACATAGACGTTCTGAATTTTCTTTGCCTCCACACCGTCGACATGGATTACGGGCTGTGTTTCGGATGGTGTAATGTAGATTTTGAATATTATACCATCCTGATTAACTCTCATATTGCGGATTTGCTTGTATTGATAATCTTTGTTCGGGACACCGATATAATTAAAAATGATATTATAGGTATCCGGGTGATTGAAGCATAATAAGATTTCGTCCTGCTTATACATTCCGATGATTTCTCTGGCCTCTTCAAAGGTCATATTCGTACACTTGAATTCTCCTTCGTTAAAGAGGGTATTCATGTTGCTATTATCAAGAAGTAACAAGGGGTGTTCAAAGGCTTTTGCCATATTCGTCAGCTCCTTCCCGCTCAGCCGCAGCCGCGGCTTTTTATATACCATACGCTTGTTCCTATACTACAATATATGGCAGTGTTTACAATTCAAGTATAAAAAGAAACCGATAAAATGTCAATAGAACGGTAATAGAAAACGCCCTCAAAGCGTTATGTTTTAAGCATACAGCTTGGAGGGGCGTCTTGCAGTTTAATTATTAAAAGGAATTGATGGTTCTCTTGACGTAGGTGGTATGAAGGATATCGTGTGCTTTATGACTTCCCGGTTCTCCTAAGAACTCTTCATACAGCATCTTAATGGAAGGGTTCTCATGGGACTTTCGGATAGGCATAGCTTCATCCAAATCATAGAGAGCCTTTGCACGCATCGCTTTAATATCGACATAGTTTCTTACGTTTGCCGGCTGCTGAGGCTGACCGCCGCCATTGACACAACCGCCGGGACATCCCATTACTTCAATAAGGTGATAATTTGCCTCACCGGACCGGACTTCATCCAGCAGTATTCTTGCATTATTAAGTCCTGAAGCAACGGCTACGTTGATGTCCATACCGGCAACATGATAGGTAGCCTTTTTAATTCCCTTCGTGCCTCTTACGTCTGTGAATTCAGGATTAGGCAGCTCTTCATTTGTCAGGGTTTCAACGGCTGTTCTTAATGCCGCTTCCATAACGCCTCCGGTTGCACCGAATATAACGCCTGCACCTGTAGAGCGTCCCAAGGGATCGTCAAATTCTTCATCAGGAAGAGCCAGGAAGTTCAGGCCTACCCGTTCAATCATTCTTGCCAGCTCCCTTGTGGTAATTGAGATATCCACATCGGGCACACTTGCGGCATTTTGATTATCACGGCCTATCTCAAACTTTTTAGCCGTACAAGGCATAACGCTTACCATAACGATATTTTCAGGGTCAAGGCCCATCTTCTGAGCATAATAAGTCTTGGTAATTGCACCAAACATCTGCTGCGGTGATTTACAGCTGGACAGATTATCCAGCATATCCGGATAATAGTACTCACAGTATTTAACCCATCCCGGTGAACAGGAGGTTATAAGAGGCAGTGTGCCTCCGTTTTGAACACGGTCGATGAATTCGTTTGCTTCCTCCATAATCGTAAGGTCAGCGGCAAAATCCGTATCAAAAACCTTGTCAAAGCCTAATCTGCGAAGTGCGGCAACCATCTTGCCCTGAACATTGGTGCCGATGGGAAGCCCGAAGGCTTCACCCAGGGCCGCACGGGTAGCCGGTGCAGTCTGTACGATAACATATTTATCAGGGTTGTGGATGGCAGCAAATACATCCTTGGTATGGTCCTTCTCATAGAGAGCACCTGTCGGACATACGGCGATACATTGGCCGCAGGATACACAACTGGTCTCACCAAGACCCATATCAAAAGCACAGGAGATATTGGTTTTAAAGCCCCTTTCGTTTGCACCGATAACGCCGATGCCCTGCACATGCTCACATACAGCGGAGCAGCGGCGGCAAAGGATACATTTGTTGTTATCTCTAACCATATGGGCGGAGGAATCATCTAATTCATAATTATTACGTTCACCCTCATATACGGTTTCATTTTCTACATGAAGGTCATAGCAAAGCTTTTGAAGCTCACAGTCACCGCTTCTTATACAAGACAGACATTTTCTGTCGTGGTCAGAAAGTATCAGCTCCAGTGTCTGTCTGCGGGAATCGAGTACCTTTGGTGAATCTGTCCGAATCTCCATCCCTTCGCTGACAGGGTACATGCAGGAAGCGACAAGGCTTCTTGCTCCCTTTACCTCTACAACACAGATACGGCAGGCACCAATTTCGTTGATTTCTTTCAGGAAGCAGAGGGTTGGAATCTCGATGTGCGCCAGCCTGGCTGCTTCTAATATCGTGGAACCCCTAGGAACATCCAAGGGTATACCATTTATTTTAACATTTACAGTCTCCATACTAACCTCCATTCTAGCGTATCGATATAGCACCAAAGCGGCATTTTTCCATACATACACCGCACTTGACACATTTGCTCTGATCAATGATATGTGCTTCCTTAACCTTACCGGATATAGCGTTACTCGGACAGCTTCTTGCGCAGATGGTACAGCCTTTACACAGGTCAGCGTCAACTACATAGGATAGAAGAGCTTTACATACACCTGACGGACATTTTTTGTCTACGACATGGGATATGTATTCGTCCTTAAAGAAACGAAGCGTGGACAATACCGGGTTGGGAGCACTTTGCCCCAGTCCGCAGAGAGAATTTTCCTTGATATATTTACATAAGTCCTCAAGTGTATCTAAATCCTCCATTGTACCATGGCCCTGTGTAATTTTGTCTAATATTTCATACAGACGTTTTGTACCGATACGGCATGGGGTACATTTTCCGCAGGACTCATCCACGGTAAATTCAAGGAAGAACTTTGCAATATCCACCATGCAATTGTCCTCATCCATGACAATCAGTCCGCCGGAACCCATCATCGAACCAATTTGAATCAGATTATCATAATCGATTTCGATATCATAATGGTCGACCGGGATACAGCCGCCGGAGGGTCCGCCGGTTTGTGCGGCTTTGAATTTCTTGCCGTTGGGGATGCCGCCGCCGATTTCTTCTACGATTTCTCTCAGCGTTGTTCCCATGGGAATCTCGACAAGACCTGTATTATTAATCTTTCCGCCAAGGGCAAAAACCTTGGTACCTTTGGCTTTTTCCGTACCCATGCTGCTGAACCATTCCGGACCATTCAGTATAATCTGAGGAATGTTTGCATAGGTTTCAACATTATTTAAGATGGTGGGTTTCTGGAATAATCCCTTTTGTGCAGGGAAAGGAGGACGGGGACGAGGCTCACCGCGGTTACCCTCGATGGAGGTCATTAAAGCTGTTTCCTCACCACATACAAAAGCGCCTGCTCCAAGTCTTAATTCGATATCAAAATCAAAGCCTGTGCCGAAGATATCCTTACCAAGCAGCCCGTATTCTCTGGCCTGTTCGATGGCGATAACCAAGCGGTCAACTGCAATTGGATATTCTGCACGAATGTATATATAACCCTGGGAAGCGCCGATTGCATATCCGGCGATTGCCATGGCTTCCAATACGACATGGGGGTCGCCCTCTAATACGGAACGGTCCATAAATGCACCGGGGTCACCCTCATCTGCATTACAGCAGACATATTTTTGGTCGGCATCATTGCCGCGGGCAAGCTTCCATTTCATACCGGTGGAAAAACCGCCGCCGCCTCTTCCTCTGAGACCGCTGTCTAAAATGGCCTGAATAACCTGCTCCGGTGTATATTCGGTTAATACTTTACCGAGTGCTTCGTATCCGTTGGTTGCAATGTATTCATCAATACTTTCAGGGTTGATGACGCCGCAGTTACGAAGGGCAACTCGGTGCTGTTTTTTGTAAAAATCGGTTTCATTAATCGAGGTTATACCCTCTTCTGTTACGGTTTCATCATAAACCAGTCTGGATACAATACGCCCCTTTAAAAGATGCTCATTAACAATTTCGGGAACATCCTCAGGCGTTACCAAAGAATAGAAGGTAGCCTCCGGATAAACAACAACAATGGGTCCTAAAGCGCATAATCCGTGACATCCGGTTTGTACAACCGCTACTTCGTCACTTAGACCGGCTTTATTAATTTCTTCATTTAAGCATTCCAAGATCTTGGGAGTTCCGGAGGAATTACAGCCGGTTCCACCACAGACCAATACATGTGAACGATACATAATGTGACCTCCTTCAGCTATCCGACTATCTCGGAGATTGTATATTTATTAACGATGTGACCACGGACGATGTGCTGCTCGATTACTTCCAGTGCCTTTTCCGGTGTCATTTTTACATAAGTTACTTTATCTTTACCGGGCTCTACAACCTCAATAATAGGCTCGTATTGGCAGAGCCCTATACATCCTGTCTGTGTCACCATAACATTTGTTAAGCCCTTTTCCAGTACAGCATCGGAAAGTGCATTTAATACAGGTCTTGCACCGCTGGCAATTCCGCAGGTAGCCATACCGACCACGATACGGGTCTGGTTGCTGTCTTCCTTGCGAAGCCCCATCTGGGCCTGCATTGTTTCCCGGATTGCTTTCAGCTCTTCTAGAGTTTTCATCTGGTTTCCTCCTATTTATAATGGTATGCATATGATTATCGTGATAAAGGTTAGATTGTGTTGCCTCCATACACTTCCTCGTGATTCTCCCTCAGATAATCACGTATAAATCCTGCGACTTCAGGTGTATCAAATGAAATATCACCGAGAATATCCTTAAGGCTTCTGGTATCCAATTGATATTCTTTGCCGTCACACTCAAAGATGTATAGAAAATCAACGGTTCTATTTGCCCGTATCAAGGTGTAGATAGTAGAACATATATCTCCTAATGGCATCCTGTCTATGTGGGAAAGGATAAAGGAAGCATTAATTATCGTGCTTTCACCGGGAGTGGATTCGATTAACAGGCTCCCGCCGGTGATTTCTGCAGCTTGCTTTAAGAAGGGGATACCAAGTCCTATATCCCTTGTGGTACGGGTGGTGAAGAAAGGGTCTTCTACCTTGGAAAGCTGTTCCTTTGTCATACCGCAGCCATTATCCGTTATCTTTATTAAAAGAATATCGTCTGCAGTATGTATACGAACCTCTATTATCACCAGAGCAGCTCCGGCCCGTATAGAGTTATTTGCAATATCTAATATATTTAGGGAAAGTTCCTGCAACATAATTATTCGTACTTGTCAAGAATGCCTTTAACGTCATCAACAGTAATCTTTCCGTATACATCTTCATTAACGGTCATTACGGGAGCTAAACCGCAGGCACCGATACAACGGCAGGATTCCAATGAAAATTTCCCGTCCTCGGTGCATTCCCCGTCAGAAATGTCCAGCAGTTCTTTGAATTTGTCAAAAATATCACCTGCACCTTTCACATAACATGCGGTTCCGAGACATACTGAAATTTTGTATTTTCCCTTAGGAGACAATGAAAACTGTGAGTAAAAAGTGGCAATACCGTATACTTTCTCCAGTGGTATGCCTGTTTCGTCTGAAATAATTGATTGAACCTCAATCGGTAAATAACCATATATCTCCTGAGCCTTCTGTAATATGGGCATCAGAGCGCCTTTGTCGTCTTTGTGCTCGGCAATAACATTAATTAATTCCTTATATTGCGCATCTGTTCCGGCAAATGGTATCGTACTTTGTTTCGCACCCATGGTAAAACCTCCTCGTCAAAATTTTGGCAGGCGAAAAGCAACTTATATTATACTATGAAATCGTTAAAAAATCTACAAAAAATTTATACAATGATAGGTATTATTTTTATGAAGTTATATACAAAGTGTATAATATGGAGGATGATAAAGAATAATTTTTCGAATAATTTACAGAGAAAATAAAGTTGAAAAAATATTAATTGTTGATTTTATCCATACAGAATATTAATTGGGTGATAAGACCTACTCTATGATTGTAATTGGAATTAAATTATATTATAATAATCGTACATTTTACAATCCCTGTTTGATAGAAGTGGAGAAAAATATGAGTGAAAATCAATTAATAGCGATGAATCAAATTTTGAATGCGTTGCCTGGCGGTATCCTGCGGATAGTAATGGATGATGAACTTACTATTGTAGATGCAACGGATACCTTTTATAAGCTGACGGATATGGATAGCAGTAAATCGAAGCTGCCCAAGTCGATATTTAAGACAGTCTATTCAGCGGACATTATATATTATACCCGGCAGATTGCCGCCCAGAAAAGAAGGAAGGACAATCAGCTTTTATTGTTTTACAGGGTGTTGCAAAAGAACGGCAATTTAAAATGGATTATGATAAATGGCAGCAAGGCCGATGAAGAATATCAAAAACAAGGAAAAGCGTTGCCTGTGTATATCTGTATTGCATCGGATATGACGGAGCACATGATGGAGTATAGAAAGACTACGCAGGAATTGGATTATCACCAGACTATTTTAGAGCTGTCAAAAGAACTGTTTTTTGAATATGTAATCGCAACGGATACGCTTATCTTCTCTGAATTATTCCGGGAAGTATTCGGTAAAGAATCGGAGATTAAGGAATTTGGAAAGAAGCTGGAGAAGACAAAGATGATTCATCCGGCTGATTTGAAGGAAGTCATAAATATATATAAGAGTATGATGAGTGGTAAGAAGCAGGCCAGAATAGAGTTTAGGATGACGGCAAAGGACGGAGAGACCTATCGGTATGTATGCTATGCATCCATAATTTTTGATGATAATAAGAATCCATATAAAGCGGTCGGTAAGCTGTCGCTGGTACACACCAATTGTGATGAGGATAATAAGCCGGATATTAAGATTCAGCATGACCCCCTTACCAAGGTATATACCAAAGATACAGCAGAGCATATGATTACAGAAAGCATATCTGTACAAAAACCGGAATCGGTTTCTGCTTTTTTCATGTGCGAAGTCAGAAATTATAAAGGATTAAATGATGTGGCAGGAATGATGGATGGCGAAAATATTCTCACATCGATTGCCGGGCTTATAAAGAGATATTTTAGAAGCACCGATATTATAGGCAGAATGGGATTAGGGGATTTCGTGGTTTATATGAAGGATATAACCTCAGATAGAAATGTATATCAAACGGCTGAGTATATCTGCCGGGAGGTTAACCGGTTATATAATTATGACTTTAGCAGAAACGGAGCGATTATTAATATAGGAGTGGTTTTTGTTAAAGGGGAGGCAGAATACGGAACCGTTTCAGCCAATGCAAAAGCGGCACTGGTGATGGCGAAAAAGGAGAGTACCAGTTCCTTTGAGGTTTTTAATCCGTCGGCTAATAATAAGTCTTGATATATCGGCAGTCAACTAACTTACATATAAGAGAGGAAGGATATATGACAATTAAGGACGTTAAAGAAGCCCTGAATGCGAGGTTCATCTGTGGTGAGGAATTGCAGGACAGAGAGGTCCATTCTGCCTGTGGTTCGGATATGATGAGTGATGTTCTTGCGTTTATGAAAGACAGTGCAGTTTTATTGACCGGACTATGTAATCCGCAGGTGATTCGTACGGCAGAGATGATGGATATTATATGTATTGTGTTTGTCAGAGGAAAAGAGCCGGATGACACAATGATAGAAATGGCTCGTGAAAGGGAGATTGTTCTTCTTAGCAGCGGGCACAGAATGTTCTCCGCTTGCGGCCGGCTGTATGAAAAGGGTCTCCGTGGAGGTGCGTCATACCGTGAGTGAAAAAATCATTTTAAACTATACGATTGATTCTGACGATTTTACCAGGGCAGGAGAAGCCTCCAGCAGTGTGAAGAGAAATCTTAAGCTAATGGGGGTGGACCCCGAGACCATAAGAAAGGTTGCTATCTCCTTATATGAGGGGGAAATCAACATGGTAATACATTCTTATGGCGGCGCAATCGAAGTAATCATATCCCAGGAGAAGATTGAGATAGTATTAAAAGATAAAGGCCCCGGTATTGAGGACGTAGAGCTTGCTATGAAAGCCGGATATTCTACGGCACCGGATAATATCAGAGCATTGGGTTTTGGGGCAGGTATGGGACTTCCGAATATGAAAAAGTATGCAGATGATTTTGAGATAGAAAGTAAGGTTGGTGTCGGAACAACAGTAAGGATGAAAGTATACATACCTTAAGAATAGACTTTAAGTTCTTTTGAGGGGGTGAGTGGATGAGTGAATTTTTTAATTCCGTATATCTGAAAGAAGAATTATGCATGGGATGTATTAATTGCATTAAGCGGTGTCCTACACAGGCGATTCGGGTTCGAGACGGAAAGGCTTTTATCGTAAAGGAGTTTTGTATAGATTGCGGGGAATGTATCCGAATCTGCCCTCACCACGCGAAAGAAGCCACCTATGATTCACCGGATATAATGAAAAAGTTTGAGTATACTATAGCGTTGCCTGCGCCTTCCTTATACGGACAATTCAATAATCTTGATGATATTAACATTGTGCTGACAGCCTTGAAAAAGATGGGATTTGATGATGTCTATGAGGTAAGCAGTGCGGCAGAGATTGTATCTGAATTGACCAGAAAATATGTTGCCGAGAATGAAGAGAAGTGGCCGGTTATAAGCACGGCTTGCCCGACAGTGGTTCGGCTGATTCAAATCCGGTTTCCGAATCTTATTGAACATCTTCTCCCGATATACGCACCGGTAGACCTTGCTGCTATTAATGCCCGGAAAAAGGCGATGGAGGAGACCGGTCTGCCCTCGGAGAAGATAGGCGTTATATTCATCTCTCCCTGCCCTGCCAAGGTGACCGCCGTAAAATCTCCAATTGGTATGGAAAAGAGTGAGATTGACGGGGTATTGGCAATGAAGGAGGTCTATACCATTCTGCTTCCATATATGAAGGAAAGCGTCAATGAGACGCAGGATTTAAGCAAGTCCGGAAGAATCGGAATTGGCTGGGGAAGCAGCGGAGGGGAAGCAGGAGCCTTGCTGCGGGATAATTATCTGGCTGCAGATGGAATCGATAATATAATCCGGGTATTGGATGATCTTGAGGACCAGAAATTTGAACAGCTGGAATTCATCGAATTAAATGCCTGTTCCGGAGGATGTGTCGGCGGGATACTGGCAGTTGAAAATCCATATGCAGCGAAGGTAAAGCTAAAGCGCCTTAGAAAGTATCTTCCTGTAGCAGGTACCCATCTTGAAGATAACAAAGGCAATGAAGCGTTTTGGACGGAGGATGTAATCTATGAACCGGTCTTCAAAATAGGAAGGAACATGAAGGAAAGTATCGAGAAACTGGCGAAAGTGGAAGAGCTGTGTTCCAAATTTCCGGGCCTTGATTGCGGCTCCTGCGGGGCACCGACCTGTAAGGCGTTAGCGGAGGATATTGTTCGCGGAGTTGCCAAGGAGGAAGACTGTATACATATTCTGCGGGATTATATCCATCGGTTATCGGGAGAATTGTCGCGGCTTGATAGCAAGAGATAGGAGAAATACTTATGAAAGTAAAAGATTTTATAAGGTTTTTTGATGAGTTCGAAATACTGAATGAAGGGATTAGTTTGGACAGGGAGGTAACAGAACCGTATTGCTGTGATTTGCTTAGTATTGCTATGGGAAGAATGCCGCAGGGTGCAGCATGGGTTACGGTTATGGCCAATATCAATGCCCTTGCAGTGGCGGCTCTTGCAGAGGCTGCCTGCATAATTCTGGCGGAAGGAAGCGCACTTGATGAGTCTGCAATGGAAAAGGCAAAGGAGAAGGGTATTACGGTACTAAAGACAGAACTTCCTGTTTTTAGCGCAGCCCTTCTGATTTATAACAAGCTTAATGCTTAGGCTTTCTTATGACCTTCATATCCATTCCTGTCTGTCTCCCTGTGGGGATGAGGATATGACGCCGGCCAATATAGTGAATATGGCAAAGCTTCTTGAGCTGGATATCATTGCTGTGACGGACCATAGTTCATGCAAAAATTGTCCGGCGGTCTACAGCTATGCAAATAAAAATAATATTATTGCCATTCCCGGGATGGAGCTGTGCACACTGGAGGAAGTCCATGTGCTTTGTTTTTTTTCAGAATTAGAAAATGCCATGTCCTTTGATAAGTATGTATATGAAAGGCTGATAAAGGTTCATAATAAGGAAGATATCTTCGGCAGGCAGGAAATATATAATGATGAGGATTGCAAGACAGGAGACGAGCCGTATCTGTTAATTAACGCTACAGACATATCCTTTGGTGAGATGGACAAATTAATGAAGGAATATGAGGGTGTCTATGTTCCGGCTCATATTGATAAAGGCTCGAACAGCCTGTTATCCAATCTTGGCTTTGTACCTCCGGATGCGCAGTTTGTATGTGCGGAGGTTAAGGATATGAATAAAGCGGATACGCTTTGTATGATGCACCCGTATCTTTCGCAGTGCAGGATAATAACGAATTCAGATGCCCATACCTTGGACAGGTTGAATGAAGCTGATAATTTTCTTGAAGTAGAGGAAAGGAGCAGAGAGGCAGTTATTAAGGCGCTGCTGAGTGTTACGATATAAAGCTTGTAATCTGGTAATCTTATGCTATAATAGTTAGAAAATCTTCAATAAATAATAAAGGAGTAACACGATGGAATTAGTAGAAATCAGAGAACTATACCGTAACAAGGAACAATATCTCGGAAAAAAGATATCGGTTGGAGGATGGGTTCGCAGTGTAAGGGATTCTAAGGCCTTTGGTTTTATTGTGCTTCATGATGGAACCTACTTTGAGACTTTGCAGGTGGTCTATCATGATAAGATGAATAATTTTGAGGAAGTGTCAAAATTAAATGTGGGCTCTGCAGTTATCGTTACAGGTGAGCTGGTTGCTACTCCGGAGGCGAAGCAGCCTTTTGAAATTCAGGCAGAAGAAGTATTCGTTGAGGGAACCTCAACACCGGATTACCCTCTTCAAAAGAAAAGGCATACCTTAGAATATTTACGAACCATTACTCATTTGAGACCGAGAACAAACACCTTCCAGGCTGTATTTCGGGTACGTTCCCTTATCGCCTATGCAATTCATAAGTTTTTTCAGGAGAGAGATTTTATCTATGTCCATACTCCGATTATAACGGGAAGTGACGCAGAGGGTGCGGGAGAGATGTTCAGAGTTACCACCCTTGACATGGAGAATCCTCCAAGGACAGCAGACGGCAGGATAGATGAATCCCAGGACTTTTTTGGCAAGGAGACCAACCTTACCGTGAGCGGACAGCTAAACGGAGAGACCTATGCCATGGCATTTAAGAATATCTATACCTTCGGACCGACATTTCGTGCCGAGAATTCCAATACCACCCGCCATGCGGCTGAATTTTGGATGATTGAGCCTGAAATTGCATTTGCAGATTTAAAGGATGATATGGTACTGGCTGAAAGCATGCTAAAGTATATTATTAATTATGTATTGGAGCATGCACCGGAGGAAATGCAATTCTTTAATGAGTTTGTAGATAAGGGGCTTCTGGAGAGACTTACAAACGTGGCAAATTCACAGTTTGGACATGTGACATACACAGAGGCCATCGAGATATTGGAAAAGAATAACGATAACTTTGATTACAAAGTATTCTGGGGCTGTGACCTCCAGACAGAGCATGAGCGTTACTTGACAGAGCAGGTATTTAAAAAGCCTGTCTTCGTAACGGGTTATCCGAAGGAGATTAAGGCCTTCTATATGAAGATGAATGAGGATAATAAGACTGTGGCGGCAATGGACCTTCTGGTACCGGGAATTGGTGAGATTATCGGAGGAAGCCAGAGAGAAGATGACTATGACAAGCTGATAAAACGTATGAATGAGATGGGATTAAACAGAGAGGATTATGAATTCTATCTTGACCTTAGAAAATATGGTTCGGCAAGACATGCAGGCTTTGGACTTGGCTTTGAGCGCTGCGTTATGTATCTGACCGGCATGGGCAATATCCGTGATGTTGTTCCGTTCCCCAGAAGCGTTAATAACTGTGAGCTGTAAGTATTTTGATATGTGAAGATATAAGGGAGGTTCTCGTAATGCAGAACCTCCCTTACTATTTAAACCATGATTTATAGTTTTTTTTAATCTCCTTTATCATGGATATGGTTTATTTAAAAATAATATGCTTTACCCGTTCCAATGCAAATAAAAGAATCATACCCAATATCCCTGCGGAGATAAGCTGCCCCAGACCAACTGTCAGCATCATAAAGGGAATGGGGTCTGCTTCAAAATATGCGTATTTTAATACCCATGGAATGATGATTGCATTAATCAGGATAGGGGGAATCGGAACAAAAAACTTGTTTTCCTTTAACTGATAGGAAAGGTAAGCGGCGATTAGGGTTGCCGAGGTTCCGAATATAATATCGAGAATATCCGCCCTAAACAGTATGTTGCTAAGCAAGCACCCGATGGTAACCCCCGGAATGGCAGCAGGTGTAAAGTAAGGCAATATAGTGAGTGCCTCTGCAATACGAAATTGGATAGGGCCAAAGCTTGAGAACTGGAACACAAAGACCAGTACAGTGTAGATAGCGGCAATAATAGCCGCCTGAGTTAAATATAACGTTTTCTTATTCATTTTACGCTCCTTTAGTTTTGTTTTACGTGTGGAAGGTCTCGAACACACGGTTTATGAAACAGAAGAGAACGAGTTTTTGTTTCTCTTCTGTTTTGCCCATAATGACCTTGTTTTTAGGGCATTTGTAACGGTTTAAGTATAGCATGAAAATGAGGACTGTCAAGTGCTGACCGGAGCGTTAGCCCAAGTTTTAGGAAAGTCTATTCCTTTTCTATGATAGGAAACCATATAGTAATCTTAAAATCAGCAGGACTTTCATCAATGGGTTCCCATAATTCAATGGAAGCCGACCCCGGATTAAAATCATAATCAATCACGGAAGTATAATTTGTTTTGGGCAGCCATTGTCCCCAAAATGCATCATTCATTTGTCTATAAGCATCCTCTCTTGTTATGGGTTTTGTAAAGTTACTTTTAAACACCGCATAAAGTGCCGGCCTTAATACAATTGTTTTAAAATCTTCATTTATAATGGCTTTGCTGCTTTTGCAAACGAAATCATACGATATCATACTGGCTTCCGGATGATATACATTGCAGAATAGTGCATATACAGTTTGCTCGCCGCGCTCCTTTTTCAGACGGTCAATTGTACCATCCTTTATTTTTGCGTCCCACAATTTAATAGATGTACCGATAGAATCTTTGTCGTCATTCATTGAAACCATCTGCGTACAGGCAATAAACCTCAATTCTTCTAATGCTTCTATTCTTACTTCGTAATCCATTGTATAAAAACCTTTCATTGTTAAGATAGGCTTGCTAAAATGCGCTATTGGCGGAATATTATGCCGATACTCTTTACATATTCCATTACAGGTATCCCGACTAAATTGGTAAAAAGCTTCTGAAAATAAACAGGGGAAAGGTTCGCTATATCTGCGAGCATTTTGATAGAGATATCTTCCCGCAGATTATTTTCAATCCAGTTGATAGATTTTTGAATCTCTTGCCATGAACGCATCTTTTTAAAACCTCCAAGATTATAATAAATAATGTAAGGAAAAATTTCTTGACCGGGAATAGCTTTTTCTTTATTATAGCTAAAAAACTATTGATAAACGGTTTGATAAGTTAGCGAATTTATGGGGAAAGAAATTTGATGAGATAATATTTAATAAGAATGATAGAATGCTATTTACTTTGATTTGTCAAATATTATATACTTTATGGTTTTCTGGTTACAGTAGGGGTTATTGAATAACCTGGACAGGAGTATCCCTTGGTAAACAAAGGAAAGATTTATGATGAGTACGCCTTTTCCAGATTATCAATTCTCATTTCGTGATTATCAACCTTGTCAATCACACTGATTAGTTCCTGACGATAGCGGAGACCGTCTAAATGAGCATCATATAAAACAGAAATTTTTCTATTAATGTCATTCTCAATCGTAATCTTAATATCACGGACATCCTGCTCAAGTGTATCCATACGGCTGTCAAGCTTATCCATACGGTTGTCGAGCTTATCCATGCGGCCATCAAGATTATCGATGCGGCCGTATAAGCCTACGATATGATTCTGCATATTAAGGAGTATTTCTTTTAATTCATTATCCATATAATTATCCTCACTTTGATAGATAGCTTAATTTATAAATCTATTATAGCAAAGAGTTATATCAAAATCCAATATTTTTCTTACGTGATATTTCTGAAAAACAAGGGATTTTTTGGTGAATTTGTATATTATACAGGTATATAGATGATGGCGCAAATTTTTATCTTTGGGCATGAGAGCCAGCGGCTTATATGGAATATATTGATAATGGCATATATTCCATAATCGGGCCCAAAGGTCTGTGCAGTGGACATTGAAGAAGCATTTGGAAATGGTTCTAAAATAATTACATCGAGAGCATTTCGAATACAAAAAAATGTATGGAAAAATAGGATTTAAACTTTATTGATTAAAATTTAGCATTACAAAATAAGAACAATCATATTTATTCTATAGGAGATATTATATACCTGGCGGAAAGCCGCTGTAACAATTTGCAGACAGATTAAAACAACTTTAAACGATGGATGAAGAAAAAAAGCTCATAAGGAAGGAGGTATCCGGTTGGAGTTTTTAGAGAGATATGTTGTATTGGTTGTATTGGCAATCTGTTTATGCTTAGGATATATAATAAAGCACAGTCTTTCATTCATACCGAACAAGTACATACCGCTTATTATGGCAATAGCGGGAATATTCCTAAATCTATGGATTAATAGCTGGGAGTTTACGCCTGAGATTTTACTTGGCGGTCTGGCAAGCGGGCTGGCATCAACAGGCACGCACGAACTTGTAAGGCATCTGTTTCCAAGACAGAATGCAGGTAATGAGGCAGCAGGGGAAAAATAAAAAGAACAAATCAGTATAAGGATTATATATGAAAAATGCGAGAGAAAAATAACAGGGGTGCTGCCTATGGACGAAAGACCGTATATACGGTAACATCCTGACAGCACCCTATTTTAAATACCCTGTTGTTAATCTGCTAAAAAGCTATTATCTGAAAAACTCTTAATCATCGCAACGGTAGGAGACATAAATACGGCAATTTCACCGTCCTGTTCAAGAGACTGGTCCTTTAACAGGGTGTTAGCGATATTCGCACTTATATCTGTTCCTGTAATCAGGATTACAATTTCTTTCTCAGGCTGCAATTCTATATTAACGATAGGAAGAACTACCGTATCATGCTCGCCCTCACCTCTTCCGTGAATAATTGTGGCTCCGGTAGCTCCTGACTGTCTGGCAAGGTCCACGACATTTTCAGCTAAGCCCCTGTTTACAACGACTACGATACAATCATGGTACAAGTTGTCTTTGCTTGCCGTTGGCTCGGCAATACTACCTTTGCTCTTGCTGGCAGGATGGTACTCAATCTTTTTACGTTTAAATATCGTTCCCAGAATCATAATTGAAAACACAGGAGCCATGGCTACCATAGCGATAACTCCAAAACCATCTACAAGAACGTTGGCGGTATCTATCTGTGAAGCGGCACCCTGGGCAAAAGCAAGTACGAAGGTTGCCGTCATGGGACCGGAGGCTACTCCGCCCGCATCGTAAGCAATTCCTACGAAGACCGGGTCTGCCCTAAATGAGAGCAGGATGGCTATTAAGAATCCCGGAAGAAGGAAATACCATAGCTTAACTTCGGGGACCACGATTCTTAACATAGACAGAGCGATTGCGATACCCACACCTGTTGACAGTGTCATTCGAATCAATCGAAGGGGGATATGACCGCCGGTGACCTCTTCAATTTGCTGGCCCAGTACATGAACCGCCGGCTCAACAAGGACAATTATAAGACCGAGCACAAAGCCGATTCCTATAAGCACCCAATTATCCAATTTAGCTATCTCCATACCTAAAATCCGGCCCATATCCATAAATCCGGAGTTTACGGCAGTAAGAAATATCACAAGTCCAAGTAAAATGAAGATAAGGCCCTTTATGATTCCGAATATATCTGTTTTGGGTACTTTGAATTTAATAAAATGATATAAGAAAAAGAGGAAGGTTATAGGCAAAAGTGCTATAAGAGATTCTATAAATATATGGGGAATAGCATCCAATATGGGCCCTAATACACCTTTGGCTACAATATACTCACCGGCTTCTCCCTGTATGTTTCTCTGTCCTGAAATAATTGAAATAAGCATAATTGCCAGTATTGGACCGGCACTCATGATACCGACAAGGCCAAAGGAATTCTCCTCAGAGTTCTTACCGCCCTTCACCACAGATAATCCGTAGGATATAGCCAGAACAAAGGGGGTTGTAAGCGCTCCCGTCGTTGCACCGGAAGCATCAAAGGCAATAGCAAGAAATTCCTCCGATACCAATACGGCCAATACTAAAATAATAGCATAAGTTATTGCCATAAATATATTAAGAGGTTTGTCCCTTAGCAATCGGAATACTCCTAACGAAATCATAAATCCGACACCGATTGAAACAATATACACAATTAGTGATGAAGTCAGGGTATCGCCGGATGCACCCTCAACCTGTGAGCCCAGGATAAGTAAATCGGGCTCTGCAACTGTTATTAAGAAGCCCAGAAGGAAGCTTAAGATGGCGATTTTAAAAGGTGACCTTGAAGTAGCAACTTCTTTTGACATATATTCACCGATGGGATTCATAGCCAAATCCACACCCCATAAGAAGATTGTCAAGCCGATTAAGAGTAAAATGCTGCCCACAATAAAACGAAGAATGACGTCTGTTTCAACATCAACGATTGTGAAACAGATAATAAGTACTAAAGCGAAAACAGGCACCAGGGTTTTTGTGACCTCTTTTGCTTTCTCCATTAATAGACTCATGATGTGCCCCCTTTACGTTCTTCTAATCTGTTTTCAAAAAGTCCGCTTGTTCTGCTGACAGGAAGAGTAAAGATGATACCGTTTCCGGGTTTATCAAGTTCTAAATCAGAATAGATTCTTTCTCTAATTGAAGCGGCTTTATCCCTTGGTGTAACAACCATCACGGTATCTTTCTGAGGCTCGACAACCAGCGGATAATAAAAATCTGTGGGAACACCGGCGCCGTGGCCGTGTATCAGTGTTCCTCCTCGTGCACCTGCAGCCCTTGCCGAAGAGATACAATCCTTGCTTCTGCCTTTATCCACAATAGTAAAGATACAGCAATGAGTAAATCGACTGTCCTTCGCAGATATAGTATGCTCTTGATTAGAAGAATCCAGAGTCCAGTGCCTGAATGGAACAGAAAAAGCGATTCCCTTATTTCTCTTGTAGAAATAAAACGCTTCATTCAGTGTTTCGTGTAGTTTCAGGTCCAATTCCTCGGATGCGGGTATCATAAGAATTTCTTTCCGCGTCTCCGTAAGACCCATTGTCTCCAACAACCGGGACTGTATCGTGCCTTCGCCGAGGAGAATCGTACCTCCGGCTGCGCCGCATTCTTTTGCCTTTTTCAATGCGGCATTCGCCTTACCTCTGTTTACAATGGTAAAAAATAATGTATCGATTGCCATCACTCCTATTCTTACTTTCTTCGTAAATGAAAAAAGTTGATTTTATATTATTCATGACTTATATCATGAGGTTCTTCCACAATTGCCATGATATCACCAATGTCACAATGCAAAGCAGTGCAAATTTTAAGTAACACATCGGTTGTCACATTTTCATGCTTTCCAAGCTTAGCCATTGATGCATGGCTTATTCCAGCAAGAGCACAAAGGTCCTTTTTTCGCATCTCCCGGTCAATAAGAAGCTTCCATAATTTTTTGTAACTGATATACAAAGTAATCACCTCGATTGGATGTATTAGTAAAGAGATGGTCCGAAAAATAACTATACATTAAATAAGTATACCATAAAAATTCAGCGTTCACAATATTTAGTGCAGTAAAAACATATTAAAAGGAATAAAAAACATATTTATTTTATCTAAAATTTATCTAAAATTCGCCTGTATGTTACTCTTTCATACCAGTGCCAGGAACCGTATTATTATGGATATTCTATAAGATTATACAGAATGAGTGTTCGGTTATATACTTGATGTTAGCTCTGATAATGTGGTATAATGTCAACAGACATTATACCCGCGCCGGCCGAAGGGCGTGCGCATAACTGGCACGAAGTGCCAATGCCATGGATGCTTGCGGACATGGTATAATGTATGCAAATAAGCGGATTAGTCCAAGATAATCTTAATATGCGAGGTACAAACAGATTGAATTATGAAGTATAAAATGATGGAGAGATGATATGAAATTCATACATATTGCAGATGTGCACCTGGGAGCAATCCCAGATTCGAATATGCCTTGGGCTAAGGAGCGGCAAAAAGAGATATGGGAAGGCTTTAAGAACATCATAACGGTATGCAATGAAGAAAAGACGGATTTGCTATTGATTGCCGGAGATTTATTTCATAAGCAGCCCTTGATTCGTGAATTAAAGGAAGTGAATTATTTGCTTTCTACCTTAAAGACCGCCAAAGTGGTTATGATGGCGGGAAACCACGATTATATCGGAATAAGGTCCAATTACCGGGGATTTGAATGGGATGAAAGAGTCCATATGTTTCTTGAGGATACGATGGAGGCTGTGGAATTACCGGAGATGAATACTTTCGTTTACGGCCTTAGCTATCTTACGAGGGATATAACAGAGCCTCGGTATGATAAGATAGATGTATCGCGGGAGAATGGAATTCAGATTCTTCTTGCCCACGGCGGCGATGAGAAGAATATTCCCATAAACCGCAATAAATTATTAAACTCCGGATTTGACTATATTGCTCTTGGACATATTCATAAGCCGGAGATTATCAGTAACAGGATGGCTTACGCCGGCTCGCTGGAACCCTTAGATAGGAATGAAACCGGACAGCGGGGTTATATCATAGGAGAGATACGTACAGACGGAAAAAGGCAGACCGATATCCGATTCATAAAAAGCTCCCATAGAGAATATAAGAAGCTGACGGTGACAGTAAATCAAGATACCACCAATGGAGCACTCGTTGACCAAATCAAGGACATGATTCGAAAAGAAGGGGATAACCACATTTATCAGATTAATATAGAAGGATTCAGGGATGAAGATATCCGCTTTGATAAGACTGCCATTTATCCTCTGGGAAATATATTGGAGGTTACCGATGAATCGGTTCCTGATTATGACTTTGATACCCTTTTTCGTGAGAATTCCGATAACATAATCGGATTGTTTATTAAACGGATAAGAGATGCAGAAAAGCAGGATACGATATCAAGAAAAGCACTTTACTATGGGACCCAGGCGCTGCTTGAGTCCGTACAGCGGGACAGCCATAGAACCATATGAAGAAGGAAGGACAGGGGGCAGAGATGCTTTTTACAAAGCTGAGATTGGATTACTTCGGGAAATTTTCGGGCAAGGAGATAGAGCTGCAACCGGGAATCAACTTAATATATGGAGAAAATGAGGCAGGAAAGTCCACGGTTCATACCTTTATTAAAGGAATGCTTTTTGGGATAGAGCGGTTAAGGGGGAAGAGGGGCGGCATCAAGAGAGGACATCTACACCCGCTACCTGCCATGGGAATATCCCGGTGCTTATGGCGGGCAGATGGACATAGAGACAGAGGATAAAAAATACCGGATTCAGAGAAGCTTCCATACCAATGACAAATCATTTGCCATTTTTGATGTTTATACCGGCAGGGAGGTTAAGCTAAAGGAAGGCCATATTGGGGAGCTTATACCCGGACTGACAGAAGCCGTTTTTAGAAATACCATCAGTGTCGGCCAGCTTAGAGCGGAGACGGATGCGGAGCTTGCTTCCCATGTCAGAAATTATATTACGAATTTATCCATAACAAAAAGTAAAGAAGTTAACATCGAGAGAGCGGTAAGCGCACTGAAAGAGCAGAAAAAAACACTGGAGTCCATACCCTATGCTTCCCAGATGAAGGAGCTGTCGGATGCGATAGAGGAGGGAATGGCAAGAGAGAAGAAGAGTGATTCACTTGCAGTCTCGTTAAAGGAGCTGGAAAATGAGGAGATAAAGCTGAAGGAACGGGCAGGTGTGTATAAGACGGTACCGTATCAAAAAGAAGAAGCATTCATGGAGGAGCTGCCGGCTATCCTTGAAAAGTACCGAATATAACAAGAGCTTACCAGGCAGTATACGCAGCTGGATTCACAAATAGACGGCTTAAAATTAAAGCTGAAGGATTTAGAGAAGGAAGCCGGCCGTGAGACGAATTTCAAGAAAGATTTTGATGAGGCGAATATGTATAATGAAATGTTAAGAGAATATCATAACAAGCTTCAAGAGCTTTATTAGGATTATGAGGATATCATCCGAAATAAAAGAGGGATAAGCTTTCTGTCTATGGGTGTATCCATAATGGCGGCTTTACTTGGTTTTTATCTTACGGGGTCTCTTATAGCCGGGGCGGGTATTATGGCTATAGCATTGGTTGCCGGAGGAGCCTTACGAGCTATCTTGAATAAAAAAAGAAATTCTGCAATCGAGGATAATCAGCTGTGGATAAATGAAACCAGGGAGGACTACCTTGAAGCAGAAAATCGTATGAAAGCAATATATGATATGTATCGGGTAAACTCTGTTCAGGAATTGGAAGAGAAGAAAGAGAAGTATTTAAAAACCAGTCTGTCACTTGAACATGGAAAAGAGCAATTAAAAGAGCTGGTTGATAGAAGAAAACAGACAGAGGACAACGGTGATGAGCTTCATGATACAATTATGATTTATATGCATAGATTTATATCGGAAGAAGAGCTGACACCGGAAGCGATGGAGAGGCTTAAAGAGACGATATGTATCAAAAAGAAGGAAGTTCAAAGGGAACAAGCTGAACGAAATATGCAGTTAGAAGAGTGCCGCATTCAGATTGAAAGAATACGCTGGGAGCTATCCCAGTTAGAGGATAATGAATCGGAGCTTATTAAGAATAAAGAACAGTATACCTATCTTATGAAAAAGGAAGAGGAAAATAATGCAGAGCTGGCGGCAATTAACCTTGCTTTAAACACCATCCGCGAGCTTTCTGCCACTATACATGACAGCTTTGGTATGCAGCTAAACGAAACGGTTTCAGAGATAATCCGGAGTGTAACCAATCATAGGTATCAGGATATTAAAATCGATGAGAAGCTAACGATTAAGCTTGGCTGGAGGGATAATTACATATTGCTGGACAGGTTAAGTGCAGGTACGATTGACCAGGTATACTTTGCGCTTCGCCTTGCGGTTGCCGATTTGCTCATGGGTGTGAATAGTCTGCCGATTATGCTGGATGATAGCTTTGCATTCTATGATGATAGCAGGATAAAAGCGGCATTCGCCCAAATTGCATGCCGCAATCAGGTCCTTTTATTCAGCTGTCAGACGAGAGAGAAGCGTATCCTTGAGGAATTGGGGCTGCCGTTTAATTTTGTAAGGCTGTGAGCCCTACGCATTTTACCAGGGCTTTGTATCGGAGGGTTCCATGGACAAAAGAAAGAAAAATTCAATTGAGAAAGAGAAAAGGAAGATAGGAAAAGTGATTAAGCTTATCCTAAAGCTTTTTGTCTTTATTTTTCTATTGGCCTTAACGATAGGGATATTTTACTTTTATAACACCTATGGAAAGATTCTGATAAAGCTGCAGCAGGAAGCCAGAAACTTGGTTCGTTCGTCGACGGAGGAGACTTTCCGCTCATCGCAGACCAGTCTGGTTTATGACAATGACGGGGAGCTGATATCCTCATTAAAAGGGGTCAAGGATGTCTATTATATTGAATACAAGGATATTCCGGCCACGGTTCTTAACGCGATTATCGTAACGGAGGATAAGAAATTTTTTAATCATGACGGGGTGGATTATCTGGCAAATGTCCGTGCGGCGATTGCCCTTATAAAGCATAAAGGAGAGATTACCCAAGGTGCCAGTACCATAACCCAGCAGCTTGCAAGAAATGTATTTTTGACGCATGATGTTACCTATGAGAGAAAAATCAAGGAGATTTTTATTGCCCAGGAGCTGGAGAAGATTTATTCCAAGGACAAGATAATGGAATTTTATATTAATAATATCTATTATGCCAATGGCTATTACGGGATTCTTGCCGCCGCCAATGGCTACTTCAATAAGGGGATTAACCAGCTTAGTTTGTCTCAGACTACATTCTTATGCGCCATACCCAACAATCCCAGCATGTATGACCCGTATACGAATATGGAGCATACCATCGAAAGAAGAGGCAGAATCCTTAAGCAGATGCATGAGAATGGAAAAATCAATCCGGTGGATTACAGACATGCACTGGATGAAAAGATTACTGTACTCAGGCAGCCGTCGGACAAGAAGGATTATGTGGAGACCTTCGTATACCATAGTGCAATAAAGGCCTTGATGAAGGAGAGCGGATTTATATTCCGGAATGAATTTGCGGATGAAGCGGTCAGGCAGGACTATAAGGCGGCGTATGATGAGCTGTACTATCGGTATCAGAAGCAGCTTTATACAAGCGGGTACAGAATATATACCTCAATTGACCTGGATAAACAGGAGTATCTTCAAGAGGCAGTGGACGGTGTGCTGGAGACCTTTGCAGATACCAATGAGGAGGGTATATATATGCTCCAGGGGGCGGCAGTATGTATTGATAACGATACGGGAAGAGTGGCCGCAATCGTGGGCGGACGAAGCCAGAATCATGTAGGGTATACTCTTAACAGAGGATATCAAAGCTACAGGCAGCCGGGAAGTGCCATAAAACCGCTTATTGTCTATACACCTCCCTTTGAACGGGGA
>JAEZXP010000096.1 GCA_023419655.1 Bacillota bacterium
AAATTTATGGCATAACACATAGTGTCCGGTACTTATTTCCTCATAATAAGGAATATTACATATACAATTATCTGTTCCCATCCGGCAGCGGGTACTAAAGCGGCAACCCTCAGGCATATTCCATAAAGAAGGCACTATACCGGGTATTGATTTTAGTTTTTCTCCATATTGCCCCATCTGTGGCAGGCATTGCAGGAGGCCATTGGAATAAGGATGCGAAGGATTACTGAATAACTTTTTAGCAGGTGCCTCCTCTACCTTCATTCCACCATACATAACAATAATCCTGTCCGCAATGTCATATACCACGCCAAGATCATGGGTAATAAATATTACCGACATTTTATATTCTTTTTTCAAATCTTCAATTAATTGAAGCACCTGTGCCTGAACCGTTACATCCAGTGCGGTTGTAGGTTCATCGGCAATTAAGATATCCGGTTCGCAGGCCAGGGCCATGGATATCATTACCCGTTGTCTGATTCCCCCACTTAGCTCATGGGGATATTGCTTCACCCTTCGGCTGGGGTCAGACACTCCGACCTTATCCAGCATGACCTTAGAATATTCTAAAGCTTCTTTTTTACTCATTCTTCTATGCTTAATCAAGGTCTCACTAATCTGGCTGCCAATGGTATACACAGGATTTAACGTTGTCATCGGTTCCTGAAAAATCATTGAAATACGATTTCCTCTTATTTTTTGCATTTGGGATTCGGAATATTTCACCAAATCTTTTCCATAAAATTCAATTTTACCTTTAGATATAATGCCTGAAGGTTTTGGCAGCAAGCCCATGATTGACAGTGCCGATACTGATTTTCCGCTGCCGGATTCTCCGACTATACACAGCGTCTCCTGCTGCTTGACATGAAAGCTCAAATCATTAATTGCAGTTACCAGTCCATTATCTGTAGCAAATTTTACATTTAACTCTTCAACATTCAAGATAGTATTTTTCATCATTAAGCCCCTTTCATCAAGTCTCTGAACTTCGGGTCTGCATTATCCCGGAATACATCACCGACAATATTGAGAGAAAGTACCGTTAATACAATGATGACACCGGGAATAACAACCATCCATGGCGCTACAGTCATAAAATCTTTTCCTATACTAAGCATATTACCCCATGTAGGAAACTTTGACGGTATTCCCAGCCCTAAATAATCCAGCGATGCCATCTGCAGAAGGGATGAAGAAAAGGTAAATGTGGCCTGCACGATAATCGGTGATAAAAGATTTGGTAAAATATGCTTAAACACAATACGAAATTGATTTGCTCCTAAAGAACGCTCTGCTTCAATATAGGTTTCTTCTCTTATTTGTAAGGTCAGGCCATAAACAATACGCGTCATCCGTGTCATAAAATATGCACCGATAGCTACAATTACATTCATAACCCCCTGGCCTAAAATAGTGACCAGCACCATGGCTAATAACAGAGGCGGAAAGGCCATTAAAGCATCTATCAATCGCATTACAACTGCTCTGAAGCCGGAAAAATATCCGGCAAATACCCCCAGTATCGTTCCAAATAATACTGCGAATGTAACAATTCCCAAAGAACCCATCAATGTCATTTGACATCCATAAATAATTTGAGACAGAATATCTTGTCCCAGATTATCGGTTCCAAAAAGATAGGTTTGATTTGGCGCCGTTAATCGTTCCAAAACATGATGTTCATTTCTAGGGAAAGGAGCCATGACATAAGCAAACAATCCTAAAAAAACAATAATGCATAAATAAATTGTGGCAATTAAGGCAATCTTTCGTTTTAATAATATTTTAATCACTTAGACAAACTCCTTTATTAAGAATATTGGATACGCGGATCAATTATTGCATATGCGATATCAACCAATAGATTTATCAACATAAAGATAAGAGCAATTGTTAATATTACTCCCTGAACTGCAGGATAATCTCGTAATGATATTGAATTAATCAGGAACTGGCCTAATCCGGGAAGTGCAAATACGTTCTCTGTTATTACAGAACCGGATATTAATGCTGCC
Source organism: Bacillota bacterium (assembly GCA_023419655.1). Classification (GTDB taxonomy): domain Bacteria; phylum Bacillota; class Clostridia; order Lachnospirales; family Lachnospiraceae; genus Mobilitalea. The sequence continues at coordinate 2,022 of JAEZXP010000096.1, forward strand.
AAAATAAAACCAAAAGATGAAACGATGGATATCAATGAATTTCTAAAAACATGCTTTATATAAACCACCGGCAGGGATAGTCCCTTGGAACGTGCGGTTCGAACATAATCTTCCTTTATAACATCCAGCATACTTGACCGGGTCATTCTTATAATCAAGGAGGTATTTGGTATTGCTACAGTAAAAGCCGGTAAAATCAAATATCGAATGTTAGATATATCACCGGTCTTGATAATAGAAGGAAAGCCGGATGTAGGAAATATTTTTAGCTGGACAGCAAATATCAGCATCAAATTAAGCCCTAACCAGAATGCGGGTACAGCAGCAAAAAACATAGATATACCTGATATAATCTGATCAATCCAGCTATTGGCTTTGCTTGCAGCTATAATACCGATAGGAAGGGCAATAAATATTATGATTATGGACGAAAGAGCACCTAATAATAACGTAGTCTCCATACGCTCAAATACAATTTCTATTACCGGCCGGCGTTGAAAAATCGATTCACCCAAATCTCCTTTCAACACCCCCTTCATCCATATCAAATATTGCTTATGAATGGGCTCATTTAATCCCATTTGTTCTCTGATTTCTATTAATTTTTCTTCTGTAGCCATTTCTCCCAGAGTAGCTACAGCAGGATCACCGGGAATAAGTCTGATAATCAAAAATATTAGAATAGATGTCAGGAGCAATGTAGGAATCATACTTAATATCCGCTTAATAATATATTTAAACAATTAGGTTACTTCCTTCCTTTATGAAATATCTATCTTATATTTTTATATAATAAGAGTGTAAGAAAGTTTATCCTTTAAATGTATTATGCCGTTATGTTTTGTCTAATGACCGGAAAACTTCCTTTCACTCTTATTGATTTAACGCTTATCTATCTATATTTATACCCCAGAAATGAGGATACAATGAAAATTGTTCCGGCAATCCGCTTATTTTCTCCGAGTATGCATCATAATCAGACCATTCTCCTATTCTAATCACCGGCACCTGTTCATATGTTAACGCTTGAATATCGTGCCATATCTCGTATCTGGCATAATCATCCATCGTCACAAGATATTCATTACCCAGAGCAAAACGCTCGTCCGTATCCCACCATCCGGCATAACCAGGATTTAAAGGATTCAGTGCAAAAGGTTGTGGTGACATCTTATGGTGTGTGAAAAACATTTCCCATGCACTTTCATCAGATCTTAATGAGATAAGGCTGGTTCCATCCATCCTTTTCTCCTCAACATCGAATCCGGCTGCGGTAAGCTGCTGTAGCGCAACAGCCGTTGCATTAACAAAAGTAGGATATGAAGTATTTGTAAGAATACGTATCTTCTCTCCGTTATATCCCGCTTCTGCAGCAAGCTGGCGAGCAGCTTCGGGGTCCCCTGTATTATATAATTCGGTTCCTTTTAAGGAATAATAAGGATTGCCTTCCGGATACCAAGAGGCTGTTGCTTTCCATAGTTCCGGTGAGCCCCAGCCTGCTGCCAGAATCTCATCCATTGACAAAGCCATTAAAATTGCCTGAGACATCTTATCGTTATCCTTTAACAGCTCACTTCTTAAATTTAAAAAGAAAAATCCATGCGTTGTACCGGAATTTAATGTAGTCACAATACCACTTGTCGAACTTACCGACTCATACAAATCTCCTGATAACAGACGCGCATAGTCATATTCACCAGTTTTTAGTCCGTTTAATCTTGTGGAGATATCAATTATAAAGTGAAAATAAAGTTCATCAACAATAGCTTCACGAGCACCTGCCGGCCCTGAAGGTGCTTCCGTTCTTGATGTATACTCATCAAATTTAGCCAGCTTTATATAACGTCCATTTTGCTGTTCCACAAATTTATATGGGCCAGTGCCAATATACTGACTCTGCATCAATGCCTCTTTGCCGGCTTCTTCTGCTATTTCTTTAGGTGTAATCCAGCAGGCTCCTGAATAGAATGAGAACATATCTTTCCATGTGGAATATATGCTGTTAAAGTTCAGGGCTATCGCATAATCATTTATAATCTCAATATTATCGATATAAGAAGCAATTTCCTGCGCTTTTGTTCCATACTGCAGCCATCGGTCCAAGGATGCTTTCACATCTTCCGCAACCATCTCACTACCGTCATGGAACTTGACATTCTGACGAAGATTAATTTCTATACGCTTCCCATCATCAGAGATGCTTTCGTTCTCAACCAGCATCGGCTGCAACACATAATTTTCATCATAAACATATAGGCATTCAAAAACTTCCTGAGCAACAAATACAGCAGCATCATATGTCTTTAATGTGGTATCAAGCGTAAGAGGTTCATCATCCATCGCTATGTTCAAATATGTAGGTTCGGAGCCAGAATTTTCTGTTCCCTTATCTGAGTTATTATTTGTACTATTATCTGACGAATTATTATTATTAGGTTTATCTGTCGTTTTTGAACATCCTGCAAGACTCAATAGCATTGAAAATACCAACATAATTACTATTAGTTTAGAATAGTTTTTTTTCATATTTCCTCCAATACATACATTATTTTTTTGCTACATTTTGCTACATCTGCAAGATTTATAGTTTAGAATAATCCTGCTTTTTAGTGCGAATTATTGTTGAGACAAAATCAAATTTCCTTCTCCTTTTTCACCTCTTTCAGAATAAAAACTTTGTATGAAGACATTTTAATGTTCCGCATTATGAAACATAGTGTTGTAATGCAAAACTTCTAGTGATGTTATTATATAATATACCCATCCTCCCTGTCAACAATATGTTTAAAAATATTCTAATAAATTGCCTTTGTTATGTGAAATTATACAATTGTATTTTTATAGAATTCAAAACGCCTTGTAAACTTTTATTTTACATGCTATGTGACTATCGAAAACAACGGACCCTGGCTACCTTTCAGAGCTGCTCAAGATATCCGTGTCTTGCAATTGTTTACAAAACCTGTTATACTTCTCGTAATTGCTTTAGTAGCCATGTGTTGTTTTAACACAATCCGTTGCTACAATTTTATATTATCAGGAGGAGATTATTATTTCACAGCAATCTGCAGTACAATCTATCGAACGTACTTTTAATATTATTGAGATTTTATCTACTCATCCTTCCGGAATGGCATTAAAGGATTTGTCAGCATCTGTTGATTTACATAAAAGTACTGTTCACAGATTATTAAGCACATTACTTATAAAGGGGTATGTTACTAAGGATGATGATACCGGGAAATACCGGCTTACCATGAAACTTTTTGAAATTTCCGGACGAGTTGTCGACAAATTGAATGTTCTTTCCGTAGCCAGGCCTTATCTGAATCAACTGGCAGAATTAACGGGTGAATCCGTCCATCTTGCTGTAAGAGACGGCACAATGATACTTTACATCTATAAGGAGGACTCCTCCAGCTTAAGTATTCGTATGGGTTCTTATGTGGGATTAAGAAATCCTATGTATTGTACCGGCTTAGGGAAAGCTATTTTGTCATGCTTACCCATAGAAGAAGTGAAAGAAATATGGAATAGTACTGAGATCAAACCATTTACAGAAAAGACTATTACGAATATAAATGAATTGGAAGAAGAATTATCGCTTATCAGAAAAAGAGGATATGCCATTGATGATGAAGAGCATGAGGCGGGATTACGATGCATCGCAACTCCGATTAAGGATTTTTCTAATAATCCCATTGCGGCAATCAGTGTCTCTTCCACTGTTTCCCGCTTAAATAACCCGCGCATTCAGGAATTATCATTAAAACTTATTAATGTCGCTAATAAAATCTCTTTTCTTTTGGGTGGAAATGTTTAACAAAACCTCTCCATATGTGAACGAAGTATAAAACCGTCAAATAAACAACAGGCGGTTTTTTTCTTCGCCTATTCTGAAAAGCTTGTAGAATTTCGTCAGTGAAACTATTGTTTGTGGGTCTTTCCAACATTATATGCATATAATGAACTAAGAACTAGTAAGGGTGATCGTGTGAAAAAATCAGGATTTTTCACACCGCAAATTTGGGTATCAGCACAAATTCGCAGTTCTTACCCAGAATGGAGGTTTATATGCGTATATGGGATTTACGCGAAAAAGAAGTAATTAATTGCAGGGACGGCCGCAGACTGGGATATGTATGTGATATTGAATTCGATATTTGCACCGGATGTATCACCCATATCATTATTCCGGGTCCTTGTAAAATCTTTGGCATGCTTGGAAGAGACCACGAGTATGTCATCAGCATCTGCCATATCAAGCAGATTGGTGTTGATATCATTCTTGTGGATGTTGATATCGAAAAATGTCTCGTCAAATGTGAATAGCGTAAATTTTTTTATAATTTACGCTATTATTCCTCCTATTGTGTGGCGATTCGTATTGAATATTTATTTTTTTACAAATATTATCTTGACTGATAGACAAATCTCAAATATAATCTAATTATAGTATATGAATTGAATATTATATACTATATATGTGGTAGAACATATTGGGAGGATTTTTACTATGAAATGTCCGTTTTGCAACAAGGAGAACACCCGGGTTATTGATTCAAGGCCTGCCGACGATAATAATTCTATCCGTAGAAGAAGACAGTGTGACGATTGCCATCGAAGATTTACTACATATGAAAAAATCGAGTCCATCCCTCTTGTCGTTATTAAGAAGGATAACAACCGTGAACCATATGATCGTGCAAAAATTGAATCCGGTGTATTCCGTTCATGTCATAAACGGCCAATATCCATTGACCAGATTACAGCCTTAGTTGATGAGGTAGAGACAGCTATTTTTAACAAAGAGGAAAAGGAAATACCAAGCAGCGTAATTGGTGAAATCCTTATGGATAAATTAAAAGAGCTTGACCCTGTCGCATATGTACGGTTTGCTTCTGTTTACCGCGAATTCAAGGATGTTAATACATTTATGAATGAGCTTAAGAAGATACTTAATTAATTGCTAGTTATTATCCCCATACCGATTATATATAGGACTGCCTAAGGTGGAAAATCACCTTGGGCAGTCTGCGTTTAATCCGCTTATCGTGGACCTTCATATTCCACATGGTCTCCAATATAATGGGGAACCGATATACTGATACCTATTCTATCCGGTGTCAGATAGCTGTAAATCTCCAGGTAATTGTCATGGCCGATAATGTCAGCTGCCTGAAATCCCATCCACAATATCTCTTTTCCAAGCCCTGCGATATAATCATTAACAGCTTGGGAATACTCTTCATAATTATCATAGTCCTTATTATCTACTATCTCCCAGGACGTAAAACTATCGACCAATGCTTGATTCACATCCGTAATATCAGATAATCTCAAGCGCCTGTCATTTTTCATATCAATGTTCGTTGTATAAACCAATTGGGTCGGATAAGCCGCATAGGGACTAAAAAAATCCGCCTTATAAAAAATACTGAGGTAGTTTTTATCATTTAGCTTTATCTCATAATTTATCCTTAGATTATCCGGTAAGAATATCTCCTGTTCTCCGGGAGGCGATGTAAAGGTATAGGCAGAATATATCTTCAGGATTTTATTCATATCTTCCCGTATTATATTGTTCCATCTATCCAGCTTTCCGCTATCCGCTCCGGAAACAATACGGGGGTAGGATGCGTATGTTCCTCCCTGATGAAATACAACCTCTTCTATTTTGAATCCTTCATTATTCATGCTCTCCATTATCAAGCCTTTCAAAATCTTTTCTTGATAAAAGGATACGTTGCAATACAGATTTTATGTCTCATACTATAGTCGGAATAAAATTTCGGCAAAAATATCTATGGCAAATCGATTATTCAGCCAGACGGTAAATATTAAGGATATCTTCCTTATTCAAAGGTATATAGGACAGAATCTCTTTCTTTCCTCCGTCGGTAGTCATATCTGCGACTTTCTCATAGTCCGAAGGATTAATCCCGAGTTCACCCATCGTCGTAGGCATTCCTATCTTTCTAAAATATTCCGTCATCGCCTGGATCCCTTTAAGAGCCGTCTTTTGGGGATGCTCATGCTCCATCTCTATGCCCCATACACGGTTGGCAAACTGGCTGAATTTTCGGATATCATGATGATAGACATATTTTGCCCATGCCGGAAACAGAACAGATAAGCCGGCACCATGAGCCACATCAAACAGACCGCTGAAATCATGCTCCAGCTTATGAACCGGAAACAGCATATTCTTCCCACAGCCTGTTAAGCCGTTATGAGAAAGGCTTGAAGCCCACATAAGGGTGGCTCTGGCCTCATAATTATCCGGCTCATCGATTGCCACCAATCCGGCATTTTTAACTGCCACCATTAAGCCTTCTGCGATTCTGTCCGTTAAATCATTATCCTCCTCGACAGTAAAATACCGCTCAAACGTATGCATAAAGGTATCAACAATACCGCAGCCGGTCTGGTAATTTGAAACGGTAAATGTATTCTCCGGATTAAGGAACGCAACCACAGGACGGAGTAAATCATCATTTAAAGAACGCTTCAGATGGTTCTCAGGATTTGTAACCACATGGGAATTACTCATTTCACTTCCCGCTGCTGCTAAAGTAAGGACAACGCCCACCGGATATTTTCTGGCCGGTTTAATCTGGTTCATTATCATATCCCAGGGGTCCATCCCATTGGCAATTCCCATCCCGATACTTTTAGCGGAATCCACAACACTTCCTCCACCGATTGCCAATATGAAATCCACCGCTTCCTTCTTGGCAAACTCAATACCTTTTCGGATTAAATCAATCCTGGGATTGGCTTCTACACCGCCAAGTTCGGCAAAATCGATTCCCTCACTTCTCAAATTCTCTCTAATCTTATCCAGCAGACCGGATTTTTCGGCACTGCCGGTACCATAATGAAGGAGTACCTTCGAGCAGCCGTATTCCTTTAAAGCCTTACCGATTTTATCATCAGAATCCCTGCCAAAGTAAACCTTTGTCGGTGTAAAATATTCAAAATTAAGCATATTAACCTCCATCTGCCGCTTCAGCGGCATATAAATACTGAACGAAAAGCAATTCACAAACTATCAAAACAGTATATCTTGAAAAGTTTTTATCCGTCTGATTTGTTAACGCTCCATCTTCCGGCGCAGTACCATCGGCAGGATTCCGCCGTGCCTGTAATATTCCACATCTACTACGGAATCAAAGCGTATCTTCGCTTTAAAGCGGATAGCCGTTCCATCCTTTGAAGCAGCAATTATATCGGCAAAATCACCGGGCTTAACATTATCCCCAAGCTTTATATCGATTGTCTCTTCACCGGTGAGCCCCAGGCTTTCAGCAGATTGTCCGTCTATATATTGTAATGGCAGTACACCCATCATAACAAGATTCGAACGATGAATTCGTTCATAGCTTTCTGCAATTACGGCTTTCACTCCGAGAAGACTTGGACCCTTTGCTGCCCAGTCCCTGGAAGAGCCCATACCATAATCCCTTCCCGCCAGTACCACAAGGCCCGTTTCCTGCTCCTTATATTTCATGCAGGCATCATAGATTGACATTACCTCTCCTGTCGGCCAATAAGTCGTAAAGCCGCCCTCCGTACCGGGAGCAATCCTGTTACGGATACGGATATTGGCAAAGGTTCCCCGCATCATCACCTCATGATTTCCTCGCCTTGAGCCATAGGTATTGAATTCCTTCGGCTCCAAACCACGCTCCATAAGATACCTGCCTGCGGGAGTATTCTTTCCAATTGCTCCTGCCGGGGAAATATGGTCCGTTGTTACCGAATCACCAAAACTTGCAATAACCCTAAGCTCCTTTAAGGGCTTCATCTCACCGATTTCCATGGACAGGTCCGTGAAAAACGAAGGATTTCGGATATAGGTTGATTCTTCATTAAATTCGTATAAGCTTCCCTCATTTATCTTAATATCATTCCACAGCGGATTGTTATCATATACAACACTGTATTCTCTCTTAAACAGCTCCGGTTTGACATTCTCCAAGACAGCATTCTGTATCTCTTCTGAGGACGGCCAGATATCCTTCAGATATACTTTTCCACCATCAAAGTCCAATCCAAGCGCATCATTTACGAGGTCTATATCCGTCGTTCCTGCCAAAGCATATGCAACCACCAAAGGAGGGGATGCCAGATAATTGGCTTTTACTAACGGATGGATTCTTCCTTCAAAATTCCTGTTACCGGACAATACAGATGCTACCAAAAGATTATTATCATGAATCGCTGCCGTAATCTCCGGAAGCAGCGGCCCTGAATTACCAATACAGGTGGTGCATCCATAGCCTACGACATGAAAACCTAATGCATCAAGATACGGCAAAAGTCCTGCCGCCTCCAGATAGTCCGTGACAACCTTTGAGCCGGGGGCAAGGGAGGTCTTTACATAAGCCGGAACACGTAACCCCTTCTCCACAGCCTTTTTAGCTAATAATCCGGCACCCAGCATAACGGAAGGGTTCGAGGTATTCGTACAGGATGTTATGGCTGCTATAACTACCGCACCGGTTCTCATCCTATCCTGTCTGCCGTCGGGCAGCATGATTTTTACTTCCTTATCAAACTCTTCTTTATTCAAACCATGGCCCTGGTTGCCTAAAGGAGCCGTTATACTGGTTCTGAATGCCTCCTGCATCTTTCCCAGCAAAATCAAATCCTGGGGACGCTTTGGCCCCGAAAGAGCTGTCTCCACGGTTGCCAAATCCAGCTCTATAATCTCTGTATATACCGGCTCAGGAAGGCCCTTCTCATAGAACATATCATTGGCTTTAAGGTAGCTCCTTACCAAATCTACATGCTCCTTATCTCTTCCTGTCAAAAGCATATATTCCAGCGTCTCTTCATCCACCGGAAAGAAACCGCAGGTAGCTCCGTATTCCGGAGACATATTGGCAATGGTCGCCCTGTCTGCCAGACTAAGTGCATGGAGGCCATCACCAAAATATTCTACGAACTTACCTACCACTCCCGTGTCTCTAAGAAGCTTCGTTATCCGCAGTGCCAGGTCCGTTGCCGTAGCTGCCGCTCGGAGCCTGCCTGTCAAACGAACCCCTATAACCTCCGGCACAGGAAAATAGGAGGGCTGTCCCAGCATCCCTGCCTCGGCTTCAATGCCTCCAACTCCCCAGCCAAGAACCCCAAGTCCGTTAATCATCGTGGTATGGGAATCGGTGCCTACCAGAGTATCCGGATAAAGAGTCTCCCTATCCTCTGCCTTACCCCGGATAACCACCTTTGCTAAATATTCCAGATTCACCTGATGAACAATTCCCGTAGAAGGCGGAACCACACTAAAGTTATCAAACGCCTTCTGCGCCCAGTTAAGAAACTGATATCGTTCCTCATTTCTTTCAAACTCCCGCTTAACATTCTCTTTAAGCGCTTCCGGCATTCCATAGTAGTCCACCTGAACAGAATGGTCTATAACCAGGTCAACCGGAACCTCCGGATTGATTCTCTCTATCATCTCTGCAATATCCGCTGTGTCCGATTTTTCCGAAACCTCTTTCATTGCATTTTTTTCAACAGAAGATTTCATCGCAGTCTCTGCCATGAAGGATTTTATTGCGGTCTTTGCAATAAGTGATTTCATCGCAGTCTCTGCGATGAAATTGCGCATAGAAGCCAAATCCAACACGGACGGCACTCCGGTAAAGTCTTGCAGGATAACCCTTGCCGGTTTAAAAGGAACCTCTCCCTGTCCTCCCCTATGCTCTGTCCAGCTTGCCAAATCTCTGATATGTTCATCGGTAATCGCTACCCCATCCCATTGCCTGACAACCGATTCCAATAACACCTTGATGGAATACGGCAGATGCTTTATATCATATCCATATTCCTCCAGGGATTTCAGATGATAATATTCATAGTTCTTTTCCTGTATCGTAAGATGCTTCCTGACATTCTCTTTAAATGCTTTCATCGTCATCACCTTTGCTTTCTAACCGCTTAATTTATGTTATCCAGTACTCTGTACCCTTTAAAACATGCATCCTTCTTTTATATTGGTTGTCTACTATCATACACGAATATGGCCTTATTGCCAAGTGCCCTTGACGATTTCATAGAAAAAGCCCGTACAATTGTAACGGGCCTCTTTAATATTAAAGTTCACCTATTCGATACTATCTTTACATTACAGAAAATCCTCTGGCTATAGCTTCTCCGGGCCTCCCCCTGATTCTGCCACATAGAAC
>JAEZXP010000107.1 GCA_023419655.1 Bacillota bacterium
AAATTGTGTTGTTATCGATGTTGACTATAATAAAGGACCCGAATTAGACGAAGCATTCATTCTCTCCGAGATAAATAATGATATTGGTCATTTAAATAATGCCGTCAAAATTGAGATTCATATACCGGTGAACGAAGATAAATCTTTAAGCTCCGATTCTTTGGATACCAAAATACAATTAGGAGTAAGTATATTCATTCCTTTATTATTCATTTAACTGAGCAACATCGTCCAGCAAATTTGTTCCGTCAGCCGCCGTGGTTGCCAATATATCGCAGCGTTCATTCTGGAGATGCCCATTATGTCCCCTGACCCAGATATATTCTACCTTGTGCGGCTCCATGGCCTTAAGAAGCCGTTTCCACAGGTCGACATTCTTAACAGGCTCATTCTGCCCTCTCTTCCACCCCTTTTTAATCCACCCGTCCAGCCAGTGCTCATTAAATGCCTTGACAAGATACTGCGAATCAGAATACAGGGTAACATGACAGGGCTTTGTTAATGCTTCAAGTCCTGCAATTGCAGCCATCAGCTCCATCCGGTTATTGGTGGTCTTTTTATATCCGGCACTGTATTCTCTTATATGCTCCTGTCCTTTGGAATCCACAAATTCAATAATTGTACCATATCCACCCGGTCCATCAGGATTCCCTCTGGCAGAACCATCCGTATAGATATTTACTTTCGTATTCATATTCTTCTCCATTCCTGCGCTGTTGATGTTATTTTGCTCTCTGGATTGTGCTCCATTCTCCCGTCTTCATGTATTCATCTGCTGCATCCTCTGCGTCGGTGATGATATCCGGTGAATAGCCCAAAAGCTTAAGAAGCTTAATGGCATTTCTTGATACAGCCCTTCCCTTATACAGCGTATAATCAAAAAGAACCTGATTATCTTCTATTCTCTCTCTAAAATGATAATTGGAATAATGATTTTCTAATATATAGGTAAGCTCAATATCATGCGTTGCAGCAAAGCAAAGGGCGTTCTCACTGACAAGGGAAGCAAGGATTCTTGAGGAAGCCGCAATACGTTCCAAGGTATTGGTGCCTCTAAGCACCTCATCCACAAAGCAAAGAACCGGATACTGTCCCTTCGCTCTGTTAAGTATTCGCTTTAATGATTTGATTTCTACTATAAAATAGCTTTCATTGCTTAGAATATTGTCCTTTAGTGCCATGGATGAATAGATAATAAAATAACTTGCCCTATACTCATTGCTAAGTGAAGTATAAATCGTCTGCGATAATATTCCATTGATTGCCAGTGATTTAAGGAAAGTGGATTTACCGGAGGCATTGGAGCCTGTCAGTAAGGTGCAGTTATCCTCCGTAATGGAATTAGGCACAGGATTACGAATGAGCGGATGATATACATTTGTTACGGACAGCTTGGGGCGGCCTTTGGCCACCGACAGCTTGGGAACAACGTAATAATCCAGCATATCCCGATAGGAAGCGGCGGCTATCATGCTGTCAATAAAACCGACAATCTTAAAGAGACGGTTCATGGCCTCCCGATTCTTCTTAAAAAAGCTTAACATCGAATTATATTTTATCAAATCATGATGGGATACCATACGGTAATAATCAACAACAGCCTCAAGAATATTTCCGCTGACATTCCTTGCTACTACAATGGAAGAGCCTCTTTTATATTGTTTGAACTTCTTTAAATCAGAAGCCAATCGTGCAGTATAGGATTCTAATTCAGGAATAGATATCTTTATTAAGCCTTCAATACCATCCAGCAAACGCAGCTGGAATGCGATTATAATAATAAAATTCTCTATCTTCGCCTTATATCTGAAATAAAAAAATATATTCGCAAACATAGAAAACAAGGTTAAGCCCACACCGATTGCCGGCTTTATAAATACAAGAATGATGGATATAAGCAAGCCCAGAGCCATCAGATAGTGCCAGAGGTTATTGCCCGGTTCCTGCTCACTTAATCGGTTAATATATTCAAATGCAGATATTTTTCTTAACTTGCCGACCTTATTCAGCTTCGTCTGTACCTGTATCCGTTCATTTTCATGGGACTGAAAGTATTCTATCAGACGGTTTCTCTCGGTAAGCTCCTCCTGTGAAAAGCAGGGCTTACGAAGCAGCGCATACAGATACTCCTCTCCTAATGAGCTTTGGGTATTGTTAATCCGGCTGAATATCTCATCCATATCGAGGTCATTCCATGTGATATCGTCCACATCCATGTATTCATCCATTTCTGCCCGATAAAAGGACTTTATGGATTCCATCTTTTCAGAGGTATATTCCTCTTCAGGGATAGTACCCCACTCATCTTTTAACCGTTTTATAAGAAATTTTTGCTGATTATGCTCGCTTACAATGCTCCATATTACAATACCAAGTAATATAATTAGTGAATAGAAAATATAGTCCATGTCTTTGCTCCAATCTATATTAGTAAAGCTCTGTTATAAATGCACAATACTTCATAAGTACGATAGCCTTCTCACCTATTGTATAATATCTGGATTTTTTTGTCCATGGGGCTTTTGTAAAATTATACTATTGATAGTATACAAAGTATCGTCAATTATTATTATCCCAGCCATTTTATGGCACGCTCATATCCATTGAATCTACCGAATTTTATGGTTTATACAAAAAAAGGGAGTACACCAGCTGGTGTACTCCCGCATTTTATTATTAATCATAGATATATCTTGCGTATTTAATCGGTGTTCTGTAATTCATGTTGGATATCTTAATACCATCTCTCTTATTACTTGCATGGATAACCTTGTTATTACCGATATAGATGGCTACATGGTTGATATATCCTGATGAATTATTTCCGTAGAATACTAAATCTCCCGGCTTTAATTGGGACTTTGTAATTGACTTTCCTGATCTTGCCTGATCACGGGAAGTTCTCGGAATGGATACACCATAATTCTTTAATATTGCCTGTGTGAAGCCGGAGCAATCCACACCTTTTGTCAGGCTGGTGCCGCCCCATACATAACGGTAACCAAGGAACTTCTTAGCATAGTTTACAATATTCGCTCTGGTAGAGGATACGCCTGTTCCTAATTCTAGCTCATCGATTGAATGTGCCTGAGGCAGTTCATAGGATAAATCTACAAATTCCTTGGCGACATAACCGACTGTACCTGTTTCTGAATCATCACCGTCTAAGGTTACCTTAACCCATTTGTTATATTCTTCGCCGTAAGTAACGACCAGAGGATCAAGAACCAGAATCTGTTCACCCATTGCCACATAGTCAAGAATTGGTGAATCAAGTGACGGGTCCTTTCTCACACGAAGTCCGTCAACATTGGATGTAGCAATATGATTCGCAATTGATAAAGCTTTTTCAGAGGCTTTTTGTCCGGTAATAAGGTATTCGCTCTTTACATAGCCGGTTACCTTACCGGATTTTATCTTTGTCCATCCGTCCTTATCCGGCTCAAGAATCACACAACCGGAATCTTTTGGCATCTTACCAAGAATCTTTCCACTCTCACTTGGCTTCTCACGAATCAGCAGATTCGTCTGAACATCTGCTATACCGATGTTGTTAAATCCAGGAATGGGTACTTCATTCGTTGATAAAGTAGCGACTTCCGCACCATCTGATAAAGGTGATATCTCAATTCCTGTCTTATCATGTACAAAACCGGCAACAGCATGTTCAGTTGCCATTGCAGGTACTGTGTTTGCAGAAAATAAACACGCCCCGGTAACACATACCAAAGAAAATTTCAAAAGCTTATGGTCCATTATATAATGTCCTCCAAATTAATCTTATAATATCCCAGTAAGATAAACAGATTATTCTCAAGTCATGGAAAGTCTTAATTAAATTGTTACACAAATATTAAATATGTTACGGGAGTATTATAACAAAGCGGTATAACTTTGTCAACAATATGTCAAAAAGTTTTCAAGTTTCGGCATTTCTAACAAAAAAAGGCAATAGTTTAGGATAAAATACCCATATAAAAGCCGCCTGCATACCAACACCCCGGTATCAGGCAGCTTTTTTATTAAAATAATATTAATTACTGAGACACGCTATATAATGATGCAGATTAAGCCTCCGTTGCTGTCATTGATAATCTTTTGCATGGTTTCCTGGAGCTTAAGCTGGCTGTCATCCGTGAGCTTCCCTACCTTACTGCTGATTCCTTCATCCACCAGCTGACGGATTGATTTTCCGAAGATATTGGTCTCCCAGATGCCTTCCGGATTTTCCTTGGCATTCTCATTGATATAGGTAATCAAATCCTTCGCCTGCTCTTCTGTTCCTACAATCGGAGCAACCTCCGTCATTATCTCTGCCCTTATCATATGAATAGAAGGAGCATTCGCTTTGATTTTGACGCCGTATTTACTTCCGTGCTTCATAATCTCCGGTTCATCGATGCGGATTTCATCTTTAAGAGGAGAGACGATACCGTATCCCTTACTCTTGACTTGCTCAACCGCCTGGGATACCATCTCGAATTCAGACTTTTTGGCAGCCAGTTCTCTTATTGTGGAAATCAGCTGGTATTCTCCGGTAATAGGCACGCCGATTAAATCACTTAATATCTTATAGTAGTACATGTCATCAAATTCCACATTGACGGAGAC
>JAEZXP010000183.1 GCA_023419655.1 Bacillota bacterium
GCCCATAACAGCCACCTTTAGATTCAAATCCATATCTGCAGTCATTTCTTCTACTTCCCTGGCAAGCTTAATCAAATCAATCTGCGTTCTGCCGCAGGTAGGACAGGATACTACCTCTATTCCGCCTGTACGATATCCCAAAGTCTTTAATATAAGCTTGGCAGATTTTATCTCTTCCACGGGGTCTCCGGTCAGGGATACACGGATGGTATCACCAATTCCCTGATACAGAATAATCCCTAAGCCTGCTGCCGATTTGATATTTCCTGCATTGACCGTACCAGCCTCGGTTATTCCTACATGGAGCGGATAATGGGATTGGCTGGCAATCAGCTCATGGGCTTTTATACACATCATCACACCCGAGGACTTTATGCTTATAACCAGATTGTCATAGCCCATATCCTCAATTCTCTTAACATTATTCAGCGCACTTTCCACAAGTCCTTCGGCATTTACATGCCCGTATTTTCCTATAATCTCCTTCTCCAGAGACCCGCTGTTAACACCCACACGGATTGGAATATTCCTCTCCTTTGCTTCCTTTACAACAGCCCTAAGCTTATCATCACTGCCGATATTGCCGGGGTTGATACGAATCTTATCCGCCCCGTTCTCCATCGCAGCAATGGCAAGCTTATAGTCAAAATGAATATCCGCCACTAGGGGTATAGCTATCTGTTTCTTTATCTCCTTTAGGGCTTCGGCAGCCCTGCTATTCGGAACCGCACAGCGGATAATATCACAACCGGCCTTTGTAAGCCTTTTTATCTGGTCAACCGTGGCTGCCACATCCTCTGTCTTTGTATTTGTCATGGATTGTATCAGTATCGGATTCCCGCCTCCGATTACCCTGTCACCAATTTTTATTACTTTTGTATTCTCTCTATACATATACACAGCCTCTCCGGTGCAAGCACCAAACTTACCGGTACCCGCCTTGCCGGTACCGGACACTGTTTTATCTACATCCTGTTACATAAATAATTTTCGAATATCATTATAAAGCACGACCACCATCAAAATCATAAGAAGTGCCAACCCCACAAAATGCACAATCGCTTCTTTATCCTTGGGCACAGGCTTTCTTCGTATGGCCTCGATAATAAGAAATACCAATCTTCCTCCATCCAGTGCGGGGAAAGGAAGCAGATTAATAACACCCAAATTCGCACTCAGCAGCGTTGCAAAGTTAGCAAGGTTCAAAAGTACAATTCCGACACCTTCCTTCCCTGTCTCCTCCACGATATTATCCACTACGGATACGATACCGACAGGACCGCTGATTTCCTCGATACCCGCCTTACCGGATAGCATATATTTCAGGCTTTGTATGGTATAGCTGATATTATACTTCACCTCGAAGAAGCTGTTTTTTACCGCTTCAAAGGGTGAAACCTTTTCTCTGTATACATTATAGAACTGCCCCAGGTCATAATTATCTTCAACCAGTCTTGGGGTAACCTGAACCGTCTTTTCAACACCGTCATGTACGTAAGCAATATCAAGGGCATCCCCCGTCAACGGGTTTTCAGCAAAATAATCGATCATATCCTGGCCCGTTCCAATCGGCGTACCATTAATACGGGTTATCACATCCCCGGGCACGATGCCGGCTTCATAGACGGGAAATCCCTGTTCCGTTCCCAGAAGCTCCGCATTCTTGGTGTCAGCACTATACTGGATTCCCAGCTTATAGTATGGCTTTGGATAGATGGTTGTTTTATGGATTTTATTATCTCTTTCATAGGTAATGTCAATGGGCGTATTCGTAACCGGATTAAAAAAGAAATGCACATTGATTTCCTTCCCAAAATGTACGTTCTTTCCATCAATTGACTTTATCCTGTCACCCACTCTAAGACCCGCATCATAGACGGCAGAGTCTTTATTAACCCTTACTATATCCGGATAATCCACACCCACGGAGCCGATTACTACCAATGCCAATACAAAGGCGAGTACAAAGTTAAAAAATGCTCCCGCAAATATAACAGAAAATCTGGCCCAAACACCTTTTTTGTGGAACGCACCTTCGTCCTCTACATCCTCGTCCTCACCCAGCATCATACAGGACCCGCCAATCGGCAATATCTTCAGGGAATACCTGGTGCCGTTTTTGACATAGCTGGCAAGTCTCGGTCCCATACCAAGAGAGAACTCCGTTACGGTGATACCATTCTTTTTTGCCAGAAGGAAATGTCCAAGTTCATGTATAAAAATAATCATTCCCAATAGTAATATCGCTATCAATATATTCATAAGCATAATCCTTTCTACTATCCGGGCAGCTTAGTCCCTGGCTAAGCTCATTGTCCTCCGGATTTAACGATTCCTTCTATAAAATCATATGTCTCTTGTTCCGTGTTAAGAATTTCATTTAAAGAAGGACAGGTAATCAGCTTATGGTTATTCATCGCTTCCTCAATCAGCCTCGGAATATCCATAAATCCAATCCTTCCCTCTAAAAATCTGGCTACCGCCCATTCATTTGCGGCATTAAAAACCGTCGGCATACTTCCTCCAAGCTTTCCGGCTTTTAATCCTAATTTAAAGCCATAAAACGTATCCGCATCCGGCTCTTCAAAGGTAAGCTGCCCTAATTTAATAAAGTCTGCCCGTTCTCCCAGCTTCATATCCTTCCTGTCCGGATAAAAAAGAGCATACTGAATAGGAAGCCTCATATCCGGAAGTCCCAGCTGTGCGATGATACTGCCGTCCACATATTCCACCATGGAATGGATAATGCTTTGAGGATGTATAAGCGCCTGAATCCGCTCTATGGGAAGGTCAAAAAGCCAAATCGCCTCCATTACCTCAAGGGCTTTATTAATTAAGGTTGCCGAATCGATTGTAATCTTTGGTCCCATCCTCCAGTTCGGATGCTTTAAGGCATCCTGCGGTGTCACCTGCTCCAGCGCCGGTCTTTTGCAGCCGCGAAACGGCCCTCCGGAGGCAGTCAGCAGGATTTTGTGTATGTTTTTCTTATCCTCTCCGTTAAGGGACTGAAATATCGCAGAGTGCTCGCTATCCACCGGCAGCAGTGCTATATTCTTCTCCCTGCTTAAGGGCATGATAATATGCCCTGCACACACCAAGGTCTCCTTGTTGGCCAGAGCGATGTTCTTACCTGCCTTTATTGCTTCTATTGTAGGTAAAACACCTATCATTCCAACAAAAGCCGCTACGACTGTATCTGCCGTACTCTCCGTGGCGCAGGCAATATTACCGTCCATTCCGGTCTCTACACGAACCGGAAGGTCCTTAATATTCTCTTTAAGAAGCTTTGCCTTATCCTCGTCATATACGGCAACAAGCCTCGGCATGAACTCCCTTATCTGCTGTTCCAGTAGCGCTATATTGGAATGAGCTGAAAGAGCCGTTATCTCTATCTCATCTTTGTGTTCTCTGGCAATCTCCAGGGTCTGTATTCCTATCGAGCCTGTAGAACCAAGTATTGCAATCTTCTTCATTGAATCCTCCAATGACGCATTTCCTATCTTTTGTAGTTTAATGTTTTGTATGCTGCTTCTCTTTCGCTAATCCTACCATGTAATTATGTTCATACTGTGATTTCCTTAAAAAAACAATGCCAGATAATAGACAACCGGTGCCGTAAATATGATACTGTCGAACCGGTCCAGTATTCCCCCATGACCGGGTATCAATCTGCCGTAGTCCTTAATATCATGATTTCTCTTGATTGCAGAGGCCGCCAGGTCACCGAACTGTGAAATCACACTGGCACAAGCACCGATAATCGCAAATAATATCCGGGGATTTTCTACACCCACAATCTTATTGCCTAAAATCAGGGCATATAGGTATCCTATCAGAGCCGCTCCGATAACTCCCCCAATGCATCCTTCAACAGATTTTTTAGGGCTAAGCTTTGGCGTTATCTTATGCTTTCCAAATAGCATCCCCACGGCGTATGCACAGGTATCCGAGCCCCATGCACCGATAAATATCAGCCATATAAGTATGAATCCGTCCTCAAGAATCCGTACCTGATATATATATGACAGCATGATACATACATAGAACAGTCCAAAAAATGCAGTCATAACCTGCTCGGTACGATATACCGGATACGTTATCACATAGACCACCATCAGCAATAGAAGAAAGCCTATGAACAGCATAAGCAGGTGCTTTTGAAATCCAAAATATATCATTGTATAATAGATTATTGCCGTTAGATAACCAATTATCCCTAGGGCTGACCTCTCTATCTTCATAATTTTATAAAGCTCTGCCATACCTACCAGCGAAATTACAAGAACCGCACCAAACAGCACATTATCTCCCAATACAATAACCGATGTGGCTATCGCTAATAGTATAATACCACTTATTAATCTTGTCTTAAACATCGTCAACCTCCACATAGATTTATCTATGATATCGCACCGTATGTTCTGTTTCTTTCGGAATAATAAGCAACTGCTTTTAATAGCTCTTCCTTATTAAAATCCGGCCACAGAGCATTGGTAAAATAAAATTCGGTATATGCCTGCTGCCACAACAGGAAATTCGACAGCCTTTGCTCACCACTGGTGCGTATCAGCAAATCCGGCTCGGGAATTTCTTTTGTATCCAGATACTGTGAGAATAACGCTTCATCTATATCATCAAGTGCAACCCTGCTCTCCTTCAAATCTCTTGACAGAGCTTTGACTGCACGAATTATCTCATCCCTGCTTCCGTAATTGATTGCCACCTGAAAATTCAATCCGGTATTCATCTTAGAAGCCTCTTCAAGCTCTTTTATCTTCATCTGAAATTCCTCAGGAAGTCCTGAGACATCGCCAATAACCCTGACCCGCATATTATTCTTTTTACTGGTCTTGATACTGGTGTCCAGATAATTTCTCAAAAGCTTCATCAACGCGTCTACCTCTTCCTTGGGCCTGTTCCAATTCTCGGTGGAAAATGCATAGACGGTAAGATACTTTATACCTATATGATAGGCATCCTCACAAATCTTTTCCAGCACCTTGGCTCCCTGCGTATGCCCGTAAGTTCTGGGCATCATCCTCTTTTTTGCCCATCTGCCATTCCCGTCGAGAATAATCGCAACATGATTCGGTATGTTAAGCTGATTTTCACTCATATATATTCTCCATTCTGCGCAAGCATACAAATAATACTTGGCATATCGATTTAACAATAATATAAAGGATGTCCCAAAAGGGTTATATTTTAAATCTTTTGCGGACACCCCTAATTTACATCATTCGCTTATGTTTTATACACTACCTGGGATAACGTGCTGTTATCCGGATTATGAGCGTGTCAGGATATCCTTATACAGTAAGGATTTCTTTTGACTTGTCTTCCATAATCACATCAATCTCGGAGATAAAAGAATCCGTCATCTCCTGGCATTCACTTTCAAGAAGCTTCCATTCATCCTCCGAAATCTCACTTGCCTTATTCATCTTCTTAAATGAATCATTGGCATCTCTTCTTACATTTCGGATTGCTACCTTCGCATTCTCGGCCTTCTTCTTAACGTCCTTAACAAGTTCTTTTCTTCTTTCCTCCGTAAGCTCCGGAAATACAAGACGAATTACCTTGCCGTCATTACCGGGAGTAAGACCTATGTCCGAAACCATGATTGCCTTTTCAATCTCTTTAATCATCTTACTTTCCCAAGGCTGAATCTGGATAACCCTTGCTTCAGGAACCGATATATTGGCTACTGCCTGCAGAGACGAAGGCTGCCCATAATAATCTACTCTTATTTTATCCAAAAGATGCGGATTCGCCCTACCGGCTCGAATCGTAGCATAATCATCCTTTAGTGTATCAATCGTCTTTCTCATCTTTGCATTGTATTGATCCAGTCTTGCATCCATTACATCTTCCCTCCTATTATTCATATATATTTTTATTGGTTTTAATACATCTATACTGTCATAATCGTTCCCTTCGACTTACCTCCGGCAGCGTCTATAATGCTGCTTTCCTCCGACAGGCCGAATAACAGTATCGGCATCTTATTGTCAATACTCAGGCAAGCTGCGGTTAAATCAATCACCCCAAGCTTCTTATCCAATACCTCCTGAATCGGTATCGCATCATACTTTTTAGCCTCAGGATTCGTCTTGGGGTCACAGTCGTATACCCCGTCGACTGCTCTTGCCATCAGTATAACATCGCAATCAAGCTCTACGGCCCGAAGTACGGTAGCCGTATCCGTAGAGAAATAGGGATGTCCCGTTCCTCCTGCTAAAAATGCCACTCCACCGTTCTTCATAAGGGCAGCTGCCGCGTCCTTAGAGAACAGCTCCGTCATACTTCCGCATGAAAATGGAGTATAAGTCTTTGTATCCAATCCCACATAACGGAATATCTCCGATACATAGATGCAGTTCATTACAGTAGCAAGCATACCAATCTGGTCTGCCTTCGTTCTGTCAATCGTCCCACTACTTCTTCCTCTCCAAAAATTTCCCCCGCCTATCACGATACTTACTTCTATACCTTCCTCCACAAGCGCCTTTACCTGCCTGGCAACCCCGACACAAGTGGCTTCATCAAAGCCGTTTTTTTGTTCTCCGGCCAATGCCTCGCCCGAAAGTTTAAGTAAAACCCGGTTGAATTTTTTCATAGAAAGTATGCCTCCATATTATAATGTCTTTATTCAAATACATTATCTACATCAATATCTGAGTAGCTTAATGAACAGAATCCTTCGATTACAGCACCGTTATTAATCTGAACAGATTTTGCTTTAATGTTTCCTTTAATGATTGCTGTGGAATCAATAACAACCGGTCCGTTGACATCAATCTCCCCCTTAACAGCTCCGGCGATTACGCCTGATGTAGCTATAATGTCACCGATAACAACCGTACCAAGTCCAACCTTTACACTGCCCTCACTATTGATGCTGCCCTCCATACGCTCTGTATTGACATATACTTCGGCTGCAGTGGAATTACCAACGATTTTGCCGGTGATGGAGAGCTTGCCCAGACATTCCACATCTCCGGTTATACTTCCCATAATATCCAAAGAACCATCGGAAGATATACTTCCGTTAATCGTGGTTCCTTTACTGATGACGGTTACATCATCTTCATTGGCAACGGATGCCGCCTTTATCCTTTTATCAAGCTTTTGTTCCTCCGGCTGCTCCATAACCTGTTCATCTTCGGAATTCAGTTCATCCAATAATTCTAAATCAATATTCTCATCCATACCTTCGATTTCATCCTCCATAAATTCATCAAATATTTCTTTTTCGATATTATCATCTAATCCTTCTTCCGCTGACAGGCTCTCACCATACGATGAATCCTCATCTTCGGAATCTTCATTCGCAGCTTCATCCTCTATGGTGTCCTCCGCGGCAGCATCCTCTGATATTTCATCTTCTAAAATACCGTCCTCTATGGTGTCCTCCTGTACAAGCTCATCAAGCCATTCCTTCAACTCGTTTTCTGCATCTTCATTGCTGGTTGTGATTTCTGAATCCAAGGTATTTACCATCTGATCCGATACATCATTGGTGCCCGCATCATTATTCGGTATCAACTCGTTTACAGCCTGCGAAAAATCATCCTTGAAATCTTTAAAAAACCCCATCCGTCCAATACCTCCCTATGTATTATTTTATACTCGATACTTTTATCTGCTGGATTAGCGGAACATTTTCATCTATCGGCAGCACCTCGGCTCCTCCCGATATCAAAGCCTCCAATACCTTTGGCAGGGTATTAACCGTCTTTTCATGACCTGCTCCATCATGCATGAGTACAATACAAGTAGTTTTTTTTGCCACACCATTCAATACATTCTCAATCATTTGCTCTTCTGTATAGTTTATCCCTTCCGCATCACCATTTACAACATTCCAGTCATAATAGGTCATCCCTTTTTCAGTTACGTAAGAGATGAACTTCTTCATTTTATTTTTGCCTACAAAATTAAGACTGCCTCCGGGGAAACGAAACAGGGTGGGCTTGTATCCAGTAGTATCATATAACAAATTCCATAGTTTTGTAAAGTCTTTATCAAAATCTTCTACAGATTTATATATTTGTTTATAATTATGGGAGTAAGAATGCATGCCAAGAACATGGCCCTCATCAATTATTCTGTTATAACGTTTCTTTGCGGTGTCGTCATCATGGCCAATTACAAAGAAGGTTGCTTTGACACCATATTCCTTCAGAATATCCAACACTTCATCCGTGTGCTTTGTTGGTCCGTCATCAAAGGTCAGGTACACCTTTTTGCCTTTATAGATTAATTCTTCATCCGGCACATCCTCGTCATCCGGGATATTTTCGGTACCTTCGATGTCATTTCCCGTATCGGCTTCATTTCCGGTACCGTCTGTATTATTTGCATCGCCTTCACTTCCAGTGCCTTCCATATTACTTCCCGTATCGCCTTCACCTTCTGCGCCTTCGCTGTTACTTCCCGTATTGCCTTCATTTCCGGTACCTTCAATATTATTACCTTCATTCATATTGCCGGCTTCATCGTCGTTGCCTGTTACGCTGTCCGTATTATCGTTACTATCTGTGTCGGTTTTATTATTAGTGGGATTGTCGGTTTCAGAGGCATAAGCATATTGACCATTATTCTTATTTTTATCCTTAGGCTCGTCCTTGCTGGAATATGTAGAAAACAACGTATCTACCTGCTTTTGCAGCTGGCTTAACCGCATACCAAGTAATATGCATAGTAATGTGGGTATCAGAAAAAGTATGATTATCGTTACAATAATTGAAGTTTTAATTCGGTTGATTTTTTTTCTTTTATGGGTATCTATTAATGGGCTAATAATAGAATCCCCTTTGTTGGTCTTTTCTTCGTCCGGCAAGTTCTCACCCCATCTACTATATTTTGTCATTGTAATCGTCTGTCTCAAATAATTGTAACATATTTTGATAGGAAAATACACTGTTTTCATCAAAAGTTTTTATTAATAATCATACCAAAATCAGGCACTTTTCACATTATAAAGTATTCGGCTTCTACATGCTGTCCGCCGCTGCTTCCATCAGCAGATAGAACGCCTGTCCTTCCGGTGCCACCCCCGGTGAGATAAAATGCGGTGCACCGCATACATCCTGTATCAGACCATAGGCATCCATCTTATTATTAGCGGCATTCCGGCACCTGTCTGCCAGGCTCTGCCATTCATTTCCCAGCCATTTTGATTTAATTCCCCTGTAAATGGTATAGCTTAACATCTGAGGCAGATTTACTTCTGCAAACGACGCCGGGTTATTTAGGACATCATGCGCCAGACCGTCCCCGGTAATATACCTGGAAACAGAACTTATCAGGGTAAGGGCCATGTCAATCAATTCATTTCTTTCTTCCATTTCTTTGGGAAGCAAATCAATAACCCGTGCTAATCCTGCCATCGTCCAGCCATTTCCTACACCCCAAAAATCTTTCCTGACAAATATCTTTTTCCCGTCGTCCCAAATATGGCTCATCAGCTTCTCCTCTTCATTGAATAGAGCCTTCCAATAACCACGAATTTGCTTTACGGCTTCCTCATAATAGCCGGACGCAGCCAGATAGGGCGGCAGCATATACATTGAATCCACCCAAAACTGGGGCTCACTTCCGGTATGATAGACGATGCCCTCTGAATTTCTGGGAGCATCCTCCAATGCCCATTTTAATAACTTCATGTGGGCAGTATGAAGCTCTGCGTCTCCGGTAATCTTCGCGGCATATAATAATCCCTCCCCTGCCGCACAGGGGTCCGTTATCGCATCCATCGTACCAATAATTGCAACACGTCCATCCTGAACACTGCGATAAGCCGCTTCTTTGGCCATTGCTATCACTACATCATCATCGCCGCTTTCCAAAAATGCCTGCATAGCAACGCCCTGCTCCCATGAATGCCTTTGCATGGCAAGAAGAGCCAGTTTCGCTTTAAAATACTTATCTGCCTTCATAACCGTTTATCCTTCCATTCTTCTACTTAGTTTATAATTATACATGTTTCTACAAAATATGTCTACCTCTATGCAAAAGGAGGTTAAGCTCATAGACAATAGCATCTATTTATCTTAACCTCCAAAATTGGCACTTTCCTGATTATTTGACAGTATACTTTCTTCCAGCTTCTTCTTTTGCCGTAGTTTATAAGCTCTTTTATATTCATACATCTTTTCATCTGCTGCATTTAACAAGTCACTAACCTTCACCATATTTCCCGATGCTACCGAAATAACGCCATAGCTTACGCTGCGCTCATAGAATGAATTACCTTCAATCATCCTGTTCCGCAATGCTTCCAATCTCTCCTCTGTTTCCCGGAACCCCCATCCCTCAGCCAACACAATAAATTCATCCCCTCCGATTCGGCACACAACCGCTTCCGGGGAAAATTCACACAGCGCACTTGATACACCGATAATATACTGGTCTCCCTCCGCATGACCATACCGGTCATTAACGAATTTCAGGTTATTAATATCGACGAAGCAAAGAACAAAGCTTCTATCTTCGGAAATCCATTTTTCTAAAACATCCATACCGTAGCGCCGGTTGTATAGCTGCGTTAAGGTATCCACATTGGCAATGTTCTGGTATTTTCTTAGCTGCTCCCGCTCCATGCTGATATCTATAAGCACAAAGGCAAGAACATTGTTCTGATTCCAGCATAGCGGATGAATCGAAACCGTATAATACTGAACCGTATTATTATTCGTCAGTTCAAGTTCTGCGATTGATATTTCATGCTTTCCCCGCATTGCTTCTGTCTGTCTCTTCAACCATTTATGCAGCTTATCTTCAGAGCCTTCATCGGACAAAGTATTGCAGCTGGCAAATAATATCTCGGATGTACTGGCATCCGTCACAATAATGCGCTGCCCGCTTTCTCCCGCCAGCATTTCATACAGGCTCCGTTTCTGCATCATTGTACTAATCTCATTCAGCAGCGCCAGCCTCCGCTGTTCAAGCTGTTCTACCATCGTATTAAAAGCCTCTGAGAATTCCCCCATAAAATCTACACGCTGCTGGTAATCTCCCTTGGCTACTTGCTGTGTCTGCCATGTCAGATGTTTCAATGAGGCGTGAAGTGCTTTGAGAGGGGCTGCCATTTCATTGTCCGGCGGGGGCAATTCAATGTCCAGAATCCCCTTTGATATGGCTTTTGCCATATTTCCTGTTTCTATGACACTTTTAGAAAAATATATGAGAGTTTTTCCAAGCTCCTTAAACTCCTCCGGCAACTTTTGCAAATCTAAGAAAGCATTCTCAGGATCATGCATCACATGATTCAGATAGTCCTGCAAAAGCTCGGTAACGAAGTTCATATATCTTTCACCTCTTTTCTACATCTCACAAACGAATTACTGCATTTTATACTGTTGTTCCGCGAAACCGACACACTCTGTCACCGTTCGCCCAGCAGTCAATCTCCCTGACATTATATGGTTTCCCGGTATAGGCCTCCAGAATACCTGCAATAAATCCTTCATCATAATAACATACTGTTTCATTTGTAATGGGAAGCCCGCTGCAATCCAAATCTTCTGCCACCGTAAGGACAATCTCCCCGGTAGCTTCATCGAACTCCTCCATGCGTAGTATACCAATTTTTAATTCCTTCAATGCTTTTTGCAGCGCTGCAACAAAAAAATTGAATTCAACCTTCAAATCCAGTATATTCCTTGCAAATTCCGTTCCTGCCAGATATCCGGCCTCACGAAAATGTTCATTTGCTCTTTTATCTCCATATGCCTTACTTAGCACATCCAGCATTGTATATTGCATCAGACGATAAACAAGCACCGGCATCTCTTCCCCCAGTGCTTCACGGCCTTTTTTTATATTCCCCAGACTATCCCAGGTAAATACATTGTGGCTATTTTGCTGCTTTTTTATATCTTTCATAATGGCATACCTCCAATAAACAGCGAACGATTCGTTTAACATATCCTTCTTCTTATACAAAATTATATGGGCCTATTTTACCATAAAACATTCGTCCGTTCAACAACAAAAAATATGTCGTTCGACACAAACCGACATGAATGATAATGTTCCAAATAATACTTTCATGTATTCTAAATTGTGTACCTCGCAAGGACTTCACACGATAACCCACGGAGATAATTACGTCTAAGTTATAGTAATCAACTTTATATTCTTTTCCATCAGAAGCAGTGTAGGCAAATTTTGCCCATACTGAATTTTTCTCAAGTTCTCCTTCTTTGAAAATATTTCTTACATGCTTCCCGATTACACTTCTATCACGTTGAAATAATTCCGCCATTTGGTCTATGGAGAGCCAAACGGTATCATATTAAAGGTAGTTTCTATTTTTGTCAAACCATCTTCAGTCTGATACATTACCATTTCAGATTTCATACTACACCTTGTACACATTTTCTTTAATTATACATGTTTCACCAAAATATTTCCATTAATATTTAAAATAAGTCGTTTTATATGTAATTATATATACAATCTTAATCTCTTGATTAAAATACTTCTCCAGACGTCAAAAAAACCGCCGGAAAACATTATGTTTCCAGCGGTTAAGCATTTCTATTAAATTATATTTACTGACCCATCTGCTTGGCCACTTCAGCCGCAAAATCCTCAGATTTCTTTTCAAGGCCCTCACCTGTCTCAAAACGGATAAAGCGTTTTACAGATACCGGTACTCCTTCTGCCTTTGATACGGACTCAAGATACTGGGCAACATTCATGTCTGAATCCTTAACATATACCTGGTCCAATAAGCAGATTTCCTTTAATTCCTTTGTTAATCTGCCTTCAAGCATCTTCTCGATTATATTCTCAGGCTTCTTTTCATTTGCGGGGTCGTTCTTAATCTGAGCCTTGATGATATCCTTCTCATGAGCGATATACTCTTCAGGAACATCATTTCTGTTGATATATTTAGGATTCATCGCAGCAATCTGCATCGCTACATTCTTAGCTGCTTCTTTAACATTGTCATTTACAGCAGTGGTCTCTACTTCCACTAAGATACCGATTCTGCCGCCGCCATGTATATAGGACGCTACAAAACCGTTCTCTGCTGTTATCTGCTCGAATCTTCTGATATTCATGTTCTCACCGATAACGGCAATCATGGAGGAAAGCTCTTCCTTCACGGTTCTGGAAGTATCAAGCTCCCACTTCTCTGCTAAAAATTCATCCAAATCTTTTGCACCTGTTTTAGCTGCCTGCGCCGCAACAGCAGCAACATATTCTTTGAATTTTTCATTCTTAGCCACGAAGTCTGTCTCACTGTTTACTTCTACAATTGATGCTTTCTTTCCGTCTTCACTTACATTTGTATCAACAATACCTTCTGCAGCAATTCTTCCTGCTTTCTTCTCTGCAGCAGCAAGTCCTTTTTCTCTTAAGAATTCAACGGCCTTGTCCATATCACCATTGGTTTCTGCAAGTGCTTTTTTGCAATCCATCATGCCTGCACCTGTCATTTCTCTCAACTCTTTTACCATACCAGCTGTTATATTCATATTTACCTCCAAAATTATATTTTAAAAATGGGACTGTTGTAATGTTTGATACTAACCAAACGGCAAGCCTTACATCTGCAACAGACCCATCCATGAATTATTCTGTAAATGCTTCTTCTACATCATCAGCCATATCAGCCGCTTCTTGGGCATCTTCAGATGTATCTGTTAACTGTTCTCCTTGATTTGCTTCTATAACTGCATCTGCCATTCTGGAAACAATCAACTTAACTGCACGAATTGCATCGTCATTACCCGGTATAACATAATCCAGTTCTTCCGGATCACAGTTTGTATCAGCAATTCCAATCAAAGGAATTCCCAGGTTATGTGCTTCCTGGATACAGATTCTTTCCTTCTTGGGGTCTACTACGAATATAGCATCCGGAAGTTTTCTCATGTTCTTGATTCCGCCAAGATTCTTTTCAAGCTTTTCCCATTCCTTCTTAAGCTGAATTACTTCTTTCTTAGGAAGAACATCGAATGTTCCGTCCTCTGACATTCTCTCAATTTCTTTCAGTCTGTCAATTCTGCTCTTAATTGTCTTGAAGTTGGTTAACATACCGCCTAACCATCTTTCATTCACATAGAACATTCCGCAGCGCTCTGCCTCTGACTTAATGGCATCCTGTGCCTGCTTCTTTGTTCCTACAAAAAGAACCGTGCCGCCGTCTGTAACTGCATCCTTGATTGCAGCATAGGCTTCATCTACCTTAACAACGGACTTCTGTAAGTCAATAATGTAGATTCCGTTTCTCTCTGTGTAGATGTACTGCGCCATCTTAGGGTTCCATCTTCTTGTCTGATGTCCGAAATGTACACCAGCTTCCAATAACTGCTTCATTGAAATAACGCTCATAATTTACCTCCATTTGGTTAATGTCATCCGCACACATCATATCTCATGCAGACCAGAGAATTCCGGCACCATACACAAAATCAGCATGCGTGTATTGTTATCAAAACCATTATCATGATAATGAGTTTTAAATTTAACCATGTGATTATACCACAACAACTTCTGTGTGTAAAGCACATTTGGATAAAATCCTACTTCTATCCGGCAATTCGTTTCAGGATTTCCTGATGATTTGTATCTTTTGGCAGCGTATAGGTCCCAATGCGAATCACATTGGCTTTTCCCATTTGTTTGATATAGTTATCAAAGGCTGTTGCATCCTCAACCAAGCCCTGCTGAAAAAGAAGCTCTGCTACCTGACCGGAGGACATACCCCTGACAATCGTAAATGTTATCTCGTCATCACCGGAGCCATCTGATTCTGTAACATCTGCATCATTATCCTCCCCCGACTGCTCAGGAGAAGACATATCATCATTTTTTATCTGTTCTGAAGAGTCCGGGCCATTGTCACTTGTCTGTTCAGAAGAAGCTATATCATTCTCTCCTGTATCTTCAGGTAAAACCGTATCGTTCTCTCCTGTATCCTCAGAAGAATCTATATTATCATCTGCAGAAGCTGTCTGCTCTGCAGCATTATCCTCATCGTTAATTTCCGTATCGATAGCATCCTTCTCTTCTCTTTCAGCTGTGGACAAATCTGTATCATTATCCATACCACTATCACTCTGCGGAGCCTGACCGCCATCAGCCATAATCTGTTTGGATTTTTCTTTATCCAAGGTCTTTTCTAGGACGGTCTCCAGATTATCCGGATTATCCTCTTCCTTCATAATCATTCCCAATTCTCTGGCCTTGGCTATTACTTCCTTATCTGAGAGTTTTTCTTTTTTATTGCTAAAGGAAAAAATAATTGTCGTTACAAGAATTCCGACGCCAAGACCTCTCATATAAAATTTCAGTTTCATTTCAATATCCACGTCTTTCTTAGGTGTCTTTGTTTAATAGTTAAACACTTTTTCTTATTAATTTTTAAACAAATCTACTACCAGCTTAACTTCACCCTGGCCGATTCCCAATTGTCTGGCAATCTCTATAATCGATTGGCCCTCGCCATACATCTTAAGGATATCCTCATTATTAACGGAAACCGAGTGGTTAAGCTCTTTTTCCGTCATATCTTGCTCTTCCATATCAGCCGCCATTGTCAGCTGCATATTCTGTGCCTGTCTGTTATATTCTTGTATGTCGGATTTTTCAGATAGGGATATATCCTTTCCAGGCAAGGATTCATTTTCATTCTTTCGGAGGATTTCTTTTGTTTTACGCTGGGACTCATCGATTATCCTTACCGTTTCCTTTAGCTCTTTTTCCTTATGGTTTAACATATTGTACAAAAAAACAACATCCTCATGACTTCGGGCTATTTTCTCAAGTATCTGGTCCGAATATTCACTAACTGCCATAATTGTCTCATTAGACAGCTTGCTCAGGTAGTCATCCGTCCTTGCTATGGTATCTTCACTTACGGAGGATAGTATTTCGCTTTGCTGTTTCCTTAACAAGTCCAGACCTTCCGTATTCCCATCCTTATTAGCACCCTCTAAGGATTCACTGTTCTTACCTGCATCCGGACGAGCCGTTATCCCGAAGCTTATAACGATAATCATTATTCCTGCTATAAGCATTATAATTTCCAACCAGTTCATCGTTACCTCTCATTTCGTCACTATCCGTGACATAAATCTAATAAATTACTACACCCGAATATCAATTCCTCCCGGCCTGTCCGTATTATTATCAGATTCTTTGTCCTTATTTTGTTTGTCTTTGTCCTGCTTCCCTCTTTTCCCGGAGCCCTTGTAGCTATTTCTTCCCTCTTCCTTCGCATCATAACGGAATTCTTTATTCTCGCTCTTTAGCGTCTGAACAGGCTTGGAGGCTTGCGACTGTATAATGTCATGGAAGTTCTTGCTTATTTGAACCTGCTCATGCTGAGGCCTTTGGTTCTGCAGCTGCTTATATTGAGCGGCTTCATGGGTTCTCATTACATCAATTGGCCTTATTGGCATGCGTATTCCCCCTTCCTAAAAACAGTATATAAAGAATACTGGGGATTAATAGTATCTTACGCCGATAGCATTATGTAAAATAGTTCAATATAACGGTACTGCCTTTATATCCGCTCTGTCACGGATGAATTTTGTATGCTGCAGTGCGTCCTTGACGTAGTATACCACATTGGATATTATTATCTTCGTCCCGGGATATACCGTATCTTGTACCTTAATCATTCCTGCCGCATTACCGTCCACCTCATACCTGAGGACATCATACCTTTCTGTGGCTTCCGCCAGCTGGGTATTTAGCTGGATACTGGCCTGGGTTATTTGCTTTAGACTTTCAAGCTTACTATAGGAAATATCTCCGCCAACCTGAAGCTTCTTACGCATCAAGGCTATGGCCTGATTCACCTTTTCCTTTTCTGCTTTAAGGGTTACGATTTTTTTCTCCAGCTCCCTGAATTCATCCAGTATCTTTGGGTCGATACCAACTTCAAGAATAGTATTGGTTCCCATATGAGAGCCTGAGGTTTTTACGGATATCATTGTTCCTGAACGAATGATACCGCCTGTTACGAATCCCCTTCTTCCGCTGACAACGATATCTCCCTTGGCAGATACCCTGCTGTGCAGGATAGAATCCGTATTGATATAACCACCCGCAATAACCTCGGCATTCTCAATGAACTTTGAAATTATATTGCCCTCGGCCTTAAGAATACCCTTGTTCATGCCCTGCATACCCCGTCTCAGGATAATCTGTCCGCCTGCCTCAATATAAGCCCCTTCTACAACGCCGTTTACCTCAATATCACCCTTCGCCCTGACGGAAAAGCCGGTTATTACATTTCCTTTTACTACAACATTTCCTTCATATTCAATATCTCCGGTAGATGAATCTACATCCGCTGCAATCTCGTAAGTATTCGATACAAACACTCTTCCATCCACTAAAGAGACATGTCCGTCCACCTCCGAATAAAGCTGAAGTCCATCCTCTGTTATTCCTATTTTATTACCATGGCGAAGTACCCTGTTCACTACCTTATTCGGCTTTATGACTTTACCATATACATCTATTCCCGGCTTTCCATAGTCCACCGGCTTTAAAGTTGCAAGTATATCACCTCTTTTACAATGACTTATAATATCAAGCTTATGAAAATCAACGGAGCCGTCTTCATTTGTTTTAGGCTTCATTGTCAAATCCGTATTAAAATGATAGGTAATAACAGCATCATGTCCCTGAACCGGAGGAGTTGCCCGGGCTAAGACATAATCTGAACAATATTTTCGATGCGTTAAGAACTGCATGATTCTATCTTCGTCTACGCCGTATTTTACCCCTGCCCTGACCATTTCCGAGACGATATCCTCTTTTGTAAGAAGGTTTCCTCTTGTGCTCGGAGGATAAAATCTGCATACAACGGACATTCTGTCCTCACTTATGGTGACCTTCATGTCCTCATCCTGAGGAAGAACTACCGCCGAAGTAAGTTTAACCTCCGCTACCATCTTCAAATTTGCTATTGCTCTCCCCAAAGCAATTTTGTCATATTCATATATTTTTTTGTCAGTTAAATAATTACTGATTTCATCATATACAAGGGACGCTCCGCCGGGCTCAGAATCGTAAAGCTTTATATAAGTTCCGTTTTCTTTAATAAGTAATTGAAAATACGCATTTCTACCGCTCATCTTAACCCTCCATACTGCCAATTCGTGTGTTTGACATTCCAGTGTATAGAACCTTATCATTATAATAATTCGTGAATCGTCCCTCATCTATTAATAATTAGTGAGAAGCTCTATGTTCCCGCCTAATTTTGCTTTCATTTTTTGTAGTGCCTTTGTATGTAATTGCGAAATTCTGGATTCGGAAACCTCCAGTATCTTACTTATCTCCTTTAGTGTTAAGTCCTCATAATAATAAAGCACAATTACCCTTTTTTCCTTCTCCGTCAATGTATCTAAAGTCTTTATCAGAATTTCCTTTAGCTCTGTCCGTTCCACTATCTTTTCCGGCTGGTCAAAGGTAGTGGCAAAATACTGTTCTGATTTTGATTCAGAACCCTGTTCCATGAATTCATCCAATGAAATTATATTCGTAATTTTTGTTTGATTCTGCCAGTCTTCAAATTCCTCCAGCGTTATATCCAGCTCCCGGGCTACATCCTCATCTTTAATGTTTTTACCATATTTCAGCTCCAGATTTTGATAGGCATTGTCCATCTTACGCTGCTTTTGTCTTATACTTCTTGGTATCCAGTCCATTTTGCGAATCTGGTCAAGAATTGCACCGCGAATTCTTAACGAAGCATAGGTTTCGAATTTGTATCCTTTACTGTAATCAAATTTATCCACAGCGTCGATTAATCCGAACGTTCCGTATCCCACTAAGTCATCATATTCCACATTATATCCCAAATACATACTTAGACGTCCTGCGACAAGCTTAACTAATCCGGCATATTCAATTATAATTTTCTCATAAAGCTCCGAGGTTCTTTTCTTAGAATATTCTTCCCAAAGCTTCTGCCTCTCTTGCGTATTCATACAATACTCCCTTTGCTTACGCCTAAATCATTGACTTGAAATATTCCTATCACTTGTGTTTGGTTTATTCGGATATACCATATTTATCTTCCGGCTTATCC
>JAEZXP010000209.1 GCA_023419655.1 Bacillota bacterium
TCTGGCAGAAAATGCAATTCATCATATTGCTATTCTTTTCAATTCCCATATTGGCCATCCACATAGGGCAAAATCGCCCACGTCACATCATCGGCCGATATACTCCGCGCTTCAATGGCAGGCTTCCATCCCGCTGTCGCTTTACCGCAATCATATTCTGCACAATCGATACAGCGCACCGCGCCCTTATCTTTTGCACATTTTATCTGCTCGCAGTCGAACTTTCCGGTTATTCCCCCATTTGAGCAGCCCTTGCAGGGCGGAAATTCTTCATCCGGCCCCAAACCGTATACGCGCCTTACTCGTTCCTGCATTTCTTTGCGAAACTCCTCGCTTACCGTTTTGCCCGTATAATGAACACAAAGGTCGCAGCGATGTCCGCAATCGCTGTAAACAGCATGCTCCTTCGGGAATGGCTTACGGTTGGGTCTTTTCTTCGTCATAATCATTTGTTTTATAGCTTCCAGTGTTTCCAAATCCGCGACAGGAATGCACTTCCCGTCAATATGAAAGTCATACCGGTCTTCATGCATTCGTATAAAAATAACCGCTTCTCCGTTTTCATGGAATTCTAATTTATCCCTGCTATGACTCACTTCATCGAATAAATATTTGCCCCGCATAAAGCGCATCGTTTCCTCACTTACCTTTTGCAGTTCGGTTTTGTCACTCATTTATAACCTCCATCATCCTGCGAATATCGTCCGCTATCATGTCACATTTGCTTTTTTCAATCAAAAGATTTTTGCCCGTCATAATGTAAGACGGGAAAACACGGACGGTATTCCAATAATACTCATTGTGACGGATATGATAGGTCGATTTCGACGGGATGACGTTTTTCTTTGTCTTGGCCTTTACAATCATATTGACCGCCTTTTTTGCCACGTCACCCATCAGCATCATCACTTTAAGATTTGGGAACAGCGAAATTTCGGCTTCTAAAAACTTCAAATGTGCTTTTATAACGTCGGAATCTACTGTATATCCGGTCTTTGGAGATTTCACAGCCGTAGTGATATAAATCCCCATATCAAGTATGTCCCATATGCTTCTGACCGGTACGCCGGCAGAATCAAACAAACCAAGCGCCGAGCGCATATAATCTGAATCGGGAGCCGCACTGTAAAATCCGTTTTCCGGATATTGCGGCGGAACTTCACTAATCATAATGACTTTGATTTTCACCGGGTCGAGTTCACAGTCCGGGAATTGTAAAACGCCCGGGTCCAAACTGTTTCGTTCGGCTATTTCGGATAAATATTTTGCAATGTTCATCTTTGTGTCGGCTCCTTTTCATTTTTTATCTTTATTGGTACAAAAACGTCCTGTTGGTATTGTTTGAATTTATCGACAATATCCTGCGGCAGGATTTCCTCAATTATTTCATCCCGCAGCAGCTTACCCCCTGAATCCGTGTCAAGCTCATAATTGCCGCTTCTGTTTATCCAATCCCTTAGAAGAACAAAAGCATCGTCAATATCCGCCATGAAAGAAGTAGTTATGGCGTATAGCCCGCCTGAAAACGTCTCATCAATATATGCCGTTGTATTTTCATAATCTTTCGGGATTTTTATAAGCATAATCCATTCACTGCTTGGCTCTTTTCTAAAAAAACAATTTCGCAGCCCAGGGTCAGGCATAAATCCATATTCCACAAATAAGTTCTCGTCCAGCTCTTTTAATTCTCCTGTTTTCAACCGGGAAGTCAATACCCGCATTTGCGGCAGCCGGATAATCCTGACGTCGTGCAGCCTTAATACCTCTCGGCCGATTTGGGACAGCTTTTCAAGCGTGACCGGTTCATTTTTTTCCGCTGCAGCAAGCCTTTTTTCAGTTTCCTCATAAAGCAGCGTTATGGCTGATATTTTCTTGATACCGCTCATTAGCATTTTGTGGAGAAAGTCATCCACAAGCCGCCTTAATTCGGATAATGCGGATATTTCTGCATCAAGCGATTCGAGCTTGTTTACAAACGCTTGAATCAATACCACCGTATTTTCACTTTCGAAAATTGCAATGATATCCTTAATGGGAATTTGTAATTTTCGCAAAACAATAATTTGCTTTAACCGCTCCAGTGCGTTAGCATCATAATGCCTTTGAGATTTATTATCAGGATGGCTGCTCCACAACAGCCCCATTTCCTCATAATATCTCAGTGTCCTGCTGGATACTCCGAACCTGTCAACAATTTCGCTTATTCTAATCAATTCCAAAAGCATCACCTCCACAGACACATTATACAAGTTGACGCAACGTCAATATCAAGGGGTTTTATAATATTTTTTAAAAACCATTACGCGGATTTGGCCTACAACTATATTACCACGCTTTACGGCATATTAAAAGGCGTCCCGTCTCCCTGCTGTCGCCATTAAAAAAGTATTTGCAAAAAACCCCTGGGTGGGCTAAAATGTACTCGACAATCAAAAGAAAGGATGTATCTTCATGGTATATAAGACATCAGGTGTATGCAGCACTGAAATTGATATTGACATAGAGGATTCTAGCGGAATTATTAAATCCGTACAATTTAAAAATGGCTGTGCCGGGAATGCCCAGGGTCTGTCCCGTCTGTTGGTGGGAATGAAGGTAGACGATGTCATCAGCAGACTTGAAGGAACCACCTGTGGAAAAAAGTCCACTTCCTGCCCTGACCAGCTGACAAGAGCCTTAAAGAATTGGAGGTCTTCTAAATGAAACGCATCGTTTTAACCGGCGGTGGTACGGCAGGGCATGTTACGCCATTGATTGCATTGCTGCCGTCTCTTACAAAAGAAGGCTATGACATCCATTATATTGGGTCCTATGATGGAATTGAACATAAGTTGATTGAAGAATACCGTATTCCTTATTACGGTATCTCTTCCGGAAAATTAAGAAGATATTTTGACCCAAAGAATTTTACTGACCCCTTTAAGGTTATTAAGGGTTATCATGAGGCCCGTAAGCTTTTAAAGAAGCTTAAACCGGATATATTATTTTCAAAGGGCGGTTTTGTATCCGTTCCTGTTGTTCTTGCCGCAAAAAAATGCCGTATTCCCGTTATTATTCATGAATCCGACATGACGCCCGGTCTTGCCAACAGGATTGCAATCCCTGCCGCAAAAAAGATATGTGCGAACTTTCCGGAGACCATGAAGCATCTTCCTCCTGAAAAGGCTGTCCTTACAGGCACCCCTATACGGAAAGAGCTGTTTTCGGGCAACCGGATTAAAGGCTTGGATTTTTGCGGTTTTACGGCGAATAAGCCTGTTATGATGATTATTGGCGGCAGTACCGGCTCCAAAAAAATAAATGATATCGTCCGGG
This sequence comes from Bacillota bacterium, assembly GCA_023419655.1. Taxonomy (GTDB): domain Bacteria; phylum Bacillota; class Clostridia; order Lachnospirales; family Lachnospiraceae; genus Mobilitalea. The sequence goes on from JAEZXP010000209.1 coordinate 3,316, forward strand.
GAATGCTTCCAACCCTTTTACGGGACTTTCAGGTTATTCATCTTTGCGGGAAGGGAAATTTAGATTCGAAGCTTGACAAGCTGAACGGATATGTCCAATTCGAATATGTTAAGAAGGAATTAAGTGATTTGTTTGCCGCCTCAAGCCTTGTTGTATCCCGGGCCGGAGCGAATGCCATCTGTGAGATACTAGCCCTTCGAATCCCGAATATCCTGATTCCTCTCGGAACAAATGCCAGCCGCGGTGACCAGATTCTTAATGCGGAATCCTTTGAGAATCAAGGCTATTCCTACGTACTAAAGGAAGATGACCTTACTGTAAGCAGTCTTATGGAAGCGATAGAGACGGTTGCAAAAAACAGAGAGAAGTATCTTGAAGCCATGAATAAGAGTGAGCTGAATAATTCGATTGATACGATTATGGCATTGATAAAGCAAACCCAGTTGTAGAATCATGGCTTACATCCATGCTGCAAGGCATTCCTTACATAATCCGTTCCATCCATAAGCTCTTCTTTAAAATTTACAGATTGATTTAAGTACATGTTTGTACTTAAATCAATCTGCTTTTTTATAACAAATTTATTTTATTAAATATCCGCTTTACTTTATCCTGCGTGCAATTTTCTTTGCCAGCTCCAAGGCCTTACCGTCTTCATATTTCCCCGGTGTCCATGCCAGCTTAACATTATCATTCTTGTATCTGGGTATCAGATGAAAATGAAGATGGAATACCGTCTGTCCTGCCGCCTCTCCATTGTTCTGAAGGAGATTGATACCGTCGCAGTTTAGCTCCTCCTTCATGGCAGCAGCAATCTTTCTCGCTACGATAAGCACCTTCTTAGCCACGTCATCCTCTAACTCAAAAAGGTTATCAAAATGCTTCTTCGAAAGTATAATTGCATGTCCCTTCGACGCTGGAGAAATATCCATAATCACCTTAAAATCCTCATCCTCATAAATTGCAGAGGAAGGAATATCTCCCGCAATAATCTTACAAAAAATACAGTTATCCATTCTACCATTCCTCCTATATATTATCTTTTA
>JAEZXP010000085.1 GCA_023419655.1 Bacillota bacterium
GCTTACTACCAGGGATACACTAAGGCCTACCTTATCAAACAGCATCAGCTTTCCAAAATTAACAACCGCCAAGGTTATACCGCTTAGTATTGCAACCTTCGATTCCTTCCAAAGAACCCTGAATATATCCTTAAACTCCAGCTCATGCAAGGACAATCCACGGATAACCGTTACAGACGACTGGCTTCCCGAATTGCCGCCCGTATCCATAAGCATGGGTATATAGGCCGTTAAAACCACATATGACTTTAAAGAATCTTCAAAACCGGTAATTATCATTCCTGTAAATGTAGCTGAAATCATAAGCAAAAGCAGCCATGGCATACGGCTCTTCCAGATATCGATGGTGGTCTTTTTCAGATAAGGTGTGTCAGAAGGCGTTATCGCTGCCATTAATTCGATATCCTCTGTCGTCTCCTTCTCCAATACATCCCACGCATCGTCAATGGTAACAATTCCGACCAGCCTGTTATCATTATCCACTACCGGTATAACCGTCAAGTCATATTTACCAAACATATTTGCTGTTTCTTCCTGGTCTTCGAATGTATTTACCGATATCACATTCTTATCCATTACGTCCCCTATCTGACTGCTGTCCTCAGAGAGCATAATCGTCCTTAGGGTTATATAGCCTGTCAACCGGTTCACCTTATCCGTAACATAGCAGGTATCAATCGTCTCTTTGTCAAGGCCTATCTGCCTTATTCGTTTTATGGCTTCTTCTATCGTCATATCCGAACGCAGGCTGACAAACTCCGTCGTCATAATGCTTCCTGCTGAATCCTGCGGATAGTTCAAAATCTGATTTATCATTTTGCGGGTATTTTCCGCCGAGTTTTTAAGAATACGTTTTACGACATTGGCCGGCATCTCTTCTATTGTATCCACCATGTCGTCAATGAACAGCTCATTAATCACTTCCTTCAGCTCCGCATCCGAGAAGCTTTCAATCAGAGCCTGCTTCTGCTCCTTGTCCATCTCAATAAATGTATCCGCCGCAAGGTCCTTTGGTAAAAGTCTGAATAATAATATGATATTTCTTTCTTCAAAATCTGCCAGCAGTGTGGCAAGGTCATAGGGATTTATGGCGGATATGGTTTCTTTAAGAGCTTTATACCTTTTTTGCTCAATCATTTCTGTTATTTCTTGTTCAAATTCTGTTAGTTTTGCCATTATTTTTCCTCCTTTTAAAGCATAACGATGGTATCAATTCGGATAATCCACGCCATGCCCGGCAGGAGATAATCATAATCAGCGCCAGCAACAAGCGGACGCAACCATAGTTATGCTTATTATAATTTTAAATACAATATACTATAACTACCGTCGTCATCCATTCTTGTTCATCTCCCTTCAGATTGACATAATCAAATAATCCAACCATTCTTAGTCTACCTTTTTAGAAAAAAACTGTCAAGCGAATACTACACAAGAAAAAAGACCATTGCAAAATCATATCACAATTTTACAATAGTCTTTTCCTTCGTTCATTGATTTATACAAATAGGGGATGGCAAATAAGCTTTATCTCTTTACGATTCGGTCAAATATATTCCCAGACGGATAGATGCCCTCTATACCCAGCTGCTCCTCCATCCTTATGGCTTCATTCCACTTTACGGCCCGTTCACTTCTTGCAACGGAGCCAACCTTCAATTGTCCCGCATTCGAAGCAATTGCCAGATGGACAATGGTTGAATCCTCTGTTTCACCCGAACGGGCGGAAACTACCGGAAGATAACCGTTGTTTTTCGTAAATTCTATCGCATCAAGTGTTTCTGTGATGGTTCCAATCTGATTCATCTTAATCAGAACGGAATTACCGGCACCACGGGATAAGCCTTCTTTAATGCGTTCTATATTGGTCGTAAAGATATCATCACCAATTATCTGAACCTTATGACCGAGCCTTTCGGTAAGCAGCTCCCAGCCCTTCCAGTCAAGCTCAGAGCATCCGTCCTCAATCGATATAATCGAATATTTATCAACCCATTCACAAAGCAGGTCAACAAATTCCTCCCTGGTAAATTCCTTATTCTCCAGCGTAAACCGGTATACCTCTTTGTCCTTGTCGTAAAATTCACTGGATGCAATATCAAGTGCGATGCTTACGTCCTTACCAGGTGTATATCCCGCCTCCTTTATTCCTTCCGTAAGAAGAATCAGTCCTTCTTCATTCGACTTAAAGTCTGTCGGCCAAAAGCCGCCTTCATCCGCAATCGAAAGGGGCTTGCCGTGACGCTGAAATACCTTCTTGGCCGCATTGTAGACATTAACAACCATCTCATGGCCTTCGGTAAAGCTGGCTGCACTCATCGGTATAACCAGATAATCCTGAATATCGATGGAATCTACCGCATGGGCTCCGCCTCCGAGAATCTGTATCATCGGCACCGGCAGGGTCTTGGCATTCGCGCCGCCCAAATACCGGTATAAAGGCTCTCCCTTGGCATTTGCAGCCGCGTGGGCAACAGCCATTGAGCAGCCTAATATGGCATTGGCACCGAGCCTGCTCTTATTCGGCGTATTATCCAGTTCAATCATCATCCGGTCTATCTCCACCTGATGGGTTGCATCCTTTCCTAATAAAGCGGGCGCAAGTATGTTGCTGATATTATTGATTGCTTTTTTAACACTCTTGCCGCCTAAGCAGCCAGGGTCATTATCCCGAAGCTCCAGGGCCTCAAAAATTCCCGTGGATGCTCCCGACGGTACGGTTCCTCTGCCCCATGCACCGCCCTTTAATATAACATCGACCTCTACCGTGGGATTTGCCCTGGAATCAAACACCTGTCTGGCAATTATGTTTTGGATTTCATATTGTGACATTCTAATAACCACTCCTTTGTTATAGCAAATTGTATTCAGAATCTATTTTACAGTTACACTATCTATTACAAGCTTTAGAACCTCACGATAGTCAACCATCTTTTCATTGATAATTGTAAAGCCCAGCTTTCTTATTAAGTCTTTATCACCGTCATCGGTAATGTACTCGGCCGGTGATTTTCCGTCTACGCGGGCAATCATTAGCAGGGAAAGTGTTCTCACATAGCTGCTTTCCATCTGCTTTTTATCCATAAAGTCCATTTTACCAAAATATATCCCAAGCATATAATCCAGCATGTTAAGATAAGCCGGTGCCCACTGCTTGTTCTTTACTGCCTTGAGTATGAAATGATTTGAGAAAAATGCCACATCAAAGGCAGGATGACCGTAATGTGCCACCTCAAAGTCCAGTATCCAGATTTTACGTGCACCGTTCATGATATTTTTCGGACTAAAGTCACCGTGAACCAGAGATATCTTACTCTTCATCATATCATCAATGACGGCTTTTGCATATTCATCCAACTGGGGATACTTCTGCACGATAAATTCAATATACGGCGAAATACGCAGGTTATAAAAGACCTCTTTGCTGTCAAAGTCCTTCGCCACCTTCTCATCCCTTGAACAAACATTGTGGACCGTCACCAGGGATTCGATTGATTTTCCTGCAACCTCAAAATCCAGCAGGCCGCTGAGAAGGTCCGCCTTCCACATGGTACAATCCTCAGGCGCCGCTTCTCTGCCATATATATAGTTCTCATCATCATAAAAATATACCTTGGGAGCATTTTCCGGCATCAATTGATGATATATTGCATTGCTATCATACTCCACCTTCATGCGATTTGGGTCACAAAGCCAGGTTTCCTTGGTCTTAAGCTGTGCCAGTGCCTGCTTTATAATCATTGGCTTATCCTTGTCATACACGAAGGCAACGGTTCCGGACACACCTCCCTTGCAGTAATTAATTGAATAACCATTCTCTTCACTGATTAATTTCCGGTCTAAGAGATATTTTGTTAATTGATTGATGTTCGAAATATCCAGCATGACATACCTCCTACTATTGGAGGCAAATATACTTATATCCTGTGTATTCGCCTCCAAAGCTAATCAAAATGTTAATGGACAAAAAGCGAGAAAATCCAAACCGAAGCCAATCCTATCGCTCCCATGATAAAGGTCGTGGCCGTAACGGCTACATAGCCTTTCTTAATATCGTATCCTGCAAGATTTGCCACACACCAAAAATAGGAGCCCTGCGGAAGCACTCCGCAGAAGGAGCCCGCTGCAATTGAAATAACCGCCAATTCAGGTGAAATGCCAAGCGCCGGTAACAGGGGCAGTACAATTGCAGATGTTGTTGTAAGTGCCACGGTGGCTGAACCCTGGGCAATCAGTATGATTGCCGATATAGCAAAAGGAAGAATTACGGACGGAAGACTAAGCTTTGATATTCCCTCAGCCAATACGTCACCTACTCCGGTTCCCTGAAGAACCTTACCAAAGCTGCCTGCTATACCTGTAATCAGAACGATTTCCGCACCGCCCTTAATCGCTTTGGAAATCCAGGTATCGGTTACTTCCTTCGTAAGCTTTTTAGGCAAAAGGAAGCAAAACAGTGCACCCAGCATAAGCGCAATAAAAGGTGTTCCAATAAAGTTAATAATCTGGACCCACATTAATTCCGGATTCGCATACAAGCCTGCAAATGAACGGGCAACAATCAGCACGATAGGAATAACAATCGGCATATAGGACATATAAGTTGAAGGCGCATTCCTGACCTTCTCATCAAATGACACGGTGCTGTCGCCATCATCCATCGGTGCCAGCTCCGGGTATTTGTTTCTTATGAACTTGGAGTTACACCATAAAAGTGTACCTAAGATAACAGGTATGGATACGATTAATCCATAGAGCATAACCTTACCAACGTCTGCTCCCAGAATTCCCGCTGCGGCTACAGGACCCGGTGTGGGCGGTACAAGAGAATGGGTTGTCAATAATCCGCTCATTAATGCCGTTACCAGCACCATATAAGGAATGTTCCCCGCTCTTGACAAAGCCTTTATAACCGGATTCAGGATAACAAAGCCGGAATCACAAAAGGTAGGAATCGATACAATACCGCCTGTAATGGATGTGGCTAAAGGAGCTCTTTTCTTGCCGACAATCTTGATAATCGAATTCGCTATCTTATGTGCTCCTCCTGTCTGCTCAAGAATTTCTCCGATTATAACACCGCAGATAATAACAATACCGATGTTTTGCATGGTTCCGCCGAATCCCGAGGCAACCATTGTTGCCACATCGGCAAGATTTAAGCCGGACACTACACCGACCACCAATGAAACCAGCAATAACGAAAAGAAAGGATGTACATGAAGCTTTGTTATGAGTACTACCAGTAAAACAATACTAACGACTAACAGAATAATTTGATACATATACTTACCTCCCATAAATAATTTAGGAATACCTTGTATGCTCCGAATTTATTGTATCAGATATCAT
>JAEZXP010000212.1 GCA_023419655.1 Bacillota bacterium
ATATATACAAGAGCCTGAAGATGGACGGTCTGGTAAATGAAGATAAAGCGGTTATCGGATGGATGGATAATAAGCTGGCGGGAGAGGACGGCATGCTTCGCTCCTTGGTAAGGTCAGATATTATTCCCGTTCAGACAAACAAAGAGGGAGAGCTGTCGAAGCGTTCATCTGTGGCAAGTAAAAAGCAGATGGAGGCGCTGCTGAACTATGTTAACCATCGGCTGGTTGAAGACAAGAGCCGTATCTTGCAGGGAGATACCCGGTTAAATCCTTACCGGACAGGAGACCGGAAAGCCTGTGATTACTGTGAGTATAAGAAGGCCTGTGGATTTGACCCCAGGCTTCCGGGATATTCTTACCGCAATCTGGCGAAAAGACCGGTTGAGGAACTAAAGCAGGAGATATGGGGAAAGGAGGATACCGATGGAATGGACCCAAGCACAAAGGAAGGTAATAGAGACCAGGAATAAGAATCTGCTGGTATCGGCGGCTGCCGGCTCCGGTAAGACGGCGGTACTGGTGGAACGGATTATTTCGATGATTTCGGAGGGAGAAAATCCTCTGGATATCGACCATCTTCTGGTGGTGACCTTTACGAATGCGGCGGCCGCCCAGATGAAAAACAAGATAGGTAAGGCACTGGATGAGAAGCTGATTAAGGAGCCAAACAATACCCATCTTCAAAAACAGGTTTCCCTTCTTCAAAGTGCCGCTATCACTACGATACATAGCTTCTGCCTGAATGTCATACGAAATTATTTTCATCATATTGATTTGGACCCTTCGTTTAAGATGGCGGAGGAATCGGAGATTACGCTGATGAAATCGGATATTATATCGGAGGTCTTGGAGAAGTGGTATGAGGAGGGCAGAGAGGATTTCCACCGGTTGATTGAAAGTTATTCCCGCTCCAAGTCCGACCAGCCTGTAGAGGAGCTGGTACTTTCGCTATATAACTTTGCCATGAGTAATCCATGGCCCCGGGCATGGCTTGAAAAGATTCAGGAATCTTTCAGCTATGAAACGGTAGAGGACATGAGCAGGGCAGAATGGATGATAAGGCTCCTGGATTATGTATCGGCGGTTATTCATGACTTAAAGAAAAAGATAGAAAAAGCCATTGATATCTGCAACGAGCCGGATGGACCGGAGGCTTACCTTTCGGCGCTTTTAAGTGACCTGGATATGCTTGGGAAGCTTATGCAGGAAGCTTCTTATGAAGGCTATGCCAGGGCATTATCAGGGATATCCTATGCAAGACTTTCCTCCAAACGGCAGCCGGACGTACCGGAGATAAAGAAGGACAGCGTAAAGGCTTTAAGAGAGGAAATGAAGAAGGGGATAAAAGACCTGAATGCCCAGTTCTTCTTTCAGCCGATAGAAGATATGTACGAAGACCTTAAGGCGGTGGGTGAGGTTATGGAAGTGCTGTCGGAGCTTACCCTGGATTTTATGGAAGCATTCGCAGCCAAAAAGGAAGAAAAGAATCTTATCGATTACAATGATATGGAGCATTTTGCCCTCAGGATTCTGGCGGATAAGAAGGATGGAGACATTGTCCCGACAAAAGCTGCAATAGAGCTTAGCGGCAGATTTGATGAAATCCTGATTGACGAATATCAGGATAGTAACCTGGTACAGGAGACCGTTCTAAAGAGTATATCGAGAGAACATACGGGCATCTTCAACCGGTTCATGGTTGGTGATGTTAAGCAGAGCATCTACAAATTCCGTCTGGCAATGCCTGAAATTTTTCTTGATAAGTACAAAAGATACGGGATGTACGACCAGGATGAAGAGGGTAATATCAATGTCAATCAAAGAATCGACCTGGACAAGAATTTTCGAAGCAGGAAGGTGGTACTGGACTTTGTAAATACCGTCTTTGAGCAGATTATGACGGAGCCGATAGGCGGTATCCTGTATGATGAGGGAGCTTCATTAAAATACGGAGAATTATATGAAGATGATTTGGATAATATACAGGGGGATGCAGAGCAGGATTGCAGTATAAGCAGCAACGGAGCATCTATTGCAGGGGATATAAGGGAGAGGATATCCCGGGATGTTGAGCTTCTGCTGGTGACAGAGGAAGAGCTGTATGAGGAAGAGGGCAACACATACGGCAAAGAGGAAGAGGATTCTATCGAATCATCCGGTAAAGGGCAGGAGGATAAACCGGGCTTATATGAGGAAGAGGAAGAGCTGCAATATTCTAAAAAGGAGCTGGAAGCAAGAGCGGTTGCAAAACGGATTAAGGAGCTGATTAATCCGGATAAAGGCTTATTGATACAGGATAAGGACGAAAAAGGGAATACGATATATCGTCCGGCAAAGCTTAAGGATATTGTGATACTTCTTCGTACCATGTCGGGATGGTCGGAGGTCTTTGTAAACACACTTATGCAGGAACAAATTCCGGCCTATGCAGATACGGGGACAGGATATTTTCAGACGGTTGAGATTATGACGCTTTTAAATATGCTGAGGATTATCGATAATCCAAGACAGGATATACCCTTTGCAGGGGTATTGTATTCTCCGATAGGCGGATTTACTTCGGACGAGCTGGCGCAGATAAGGCTTATGGATAAGAAGGCCACGATGTATACAGCTTCCCTTATCTACGGTGAAGAAGGCGGCAATGAGGACTTAAAGAGAAAGCTTAAAGCATTTTTAGACGTGCTTCACATCCTGCGGTCCATGGTGAAATATACGCCAATCCATGAGCTGATTCAGGAGATTCTGGATATGACCGGATATGCATATTATGTGATGGCAATGCCCGGCGGAGACAGAAGAAAGGCGAATATAGATATGCTGGTTTCCCAGGCGGTAAGTTTTGAAAAGGGAAGTTATAGCGGTTTGTTTCACTTTATCCGCTATATTGAAAAGCTGCAAAAATATGATGTGGATTATGCGGAAGCGGCTGTATCAGGAGAGCAGGAAGATATCGTAAGGATTATGAGTATCCATAAAAGCAAGGGACTGGAATTTCCCGTTGTATTTGTAAGCGGTTTAAGTAAGCAGTTTAATATGCAGGACCAAAGAAGCAGTATCCTGTTTCATGCCGATTATGGCGTGGGGCCGGACTATATTGATGTTAAAAACAGGACGAAGATTCCTACCCTGCTAAAAAAAGTAATCCAGCGGACGACCCATATTGACAATATGGGAGAGGAGCTTAGGGTTCTCTATGTAGCCATGACAAGGGCAAAGGAAAAGCTGATTATGTCCGGCTATCTGAAATCAATAGAAGACATAGACAGGCAAAAGGATTTTTCTTTCTTTGAGCTTTTAGCCGCTAAAAACTATCTGGACTGGGTGCTTCCTGCGATGAACAACCGGTTCACTGATTATATGAAGATAAGGTTGCTGCAAAAAAAGGATATTATATTCGAGGAAATTGCAAATCAGGCATTCATGCAGCAGGATTTGCGGGATATAGAAGCGGAGGTGGCAGGCCGTAAAGACAATGAGGATGTCCGTAAGGAGATTGAAAGGAGACTTTATTTTCAATATCCTTATGCGGGGGAATCAAAGCTCAGGGTAAAGCTGTCGGTATCGGAACTTAAAAAGCTGGGGCAGTTTGCGGATGAAGAGGACGGAGAGCTTTTGTATCGCAATACCGATACAGGCGATAATCAATATGTTCCGGAATTCATCCGCGGCATACAGGATAAAACAACCGGTGCCGGCAGGGGAGTCCTATACCATAAGGTATTGGAGCTGTTGGAGCTTTCTAAGGTAAATAGCTACAGTGACCTGACAAGAGAGCTGGATAAGATGGTACAGGACAGAAAGCTTACAAAGAAGGATATAGAAAAGCTTAACCTGAATAATGTATTACAATTTGCAAGGAGCAATCTTGCGCAGCGAATCATTAATGCGGAGGCAGCAGGAAAGCTATATAAGGAGAAGCAGTTTGTAATCGGAGTAAAGGCATCCGAGATATATCCGGAGCAGTCCGGCGACAGGCTTATTCTGGTTCAGGGTATCATTGATGCCTTCTTTGAAGAGGACAAAGAGCTGGTTATTTTAGATTACAAATCGGATAGGATTCAGGATGAAAGCCAGTTGGCTGACAGATATAAGGTTCAGCTTCTCTATTACAAGAAGGCATTGGAACAGATAGTAGGTAAAAGGGTGAAGGAAATGATTATCTATTCCTTACACCTGGGGCGGGAGATTTATATTAAGTAAAAGGATGGTCTTCCAAAAAGTTGACGTTGCAACCCGGATTTTCCTAGAATATTCCTCCGGAAGTTGGTTACACTTTAGAAAATACAAAGAAAGGGTGTAGCGGATGGCAGGAAAACAGGCAAAAGAAATAGATTTGGATAATCTGAAGCCGGAAGAAGAAATGAAATATGAGATAGCGAAGGAGCTGGGTTATCTTGATAAGGTTATTGCTACCGGATGGAAGTCACTGACTGCAAAGGAGTCCGGAAGAATCGGAGGGATAATAACCAAGAGAAGGAGAGAACAGAGAAAGCAAAGCCAGATATAATATCTGCAGATAAGCAAAAAGCAGATAAGTCAATAAAAATCACCATATTTTATGAGATGTGTCGTTTATGCCCCATAAAATATGGTGATTTTTCATGGGATAGAAGAACTTGACAAACAGAGATGGTTTACATAAAATGGAGGGAAGAATAATATATTTTGTCGATGATAGAAACAGTTATAATCGGAAAAGTTTTTGAAAGGTGGAGATATATTGCTGTTTTTTTATATATCGATGCTCGAAACAGAGCAGGAAAAAAAGAGAATGTCAGATATCTATGAGGAGCATAAACACGCATTGCTTCGATGTGCTTTGAAGGTCGCCGGACATAATCAGACCATGGCTGAAGATGCCGTACATAACGCCTTTGTATCAATAATAAAGGAAAAAGAAAAATATTTATATATGGACAGTAAGAATTTTCGCTTCGTAGCCGTTACTATAGTAAGGAACAAATGCATTGATTTATTAAGAAAAGAAAAACGCTATGCCGATACTCCGATTGAGGAATTGGAGATATACCTGGAAACGGAAGAAAAATCTGTAGAGGAGCAGACCTTGATAGCATCTGAATATGAAATAATCCGCAGACATCTGGCAAGTATTGATGAAATCAGCAGACAGGTGCTCATCATGAAGTATGCACTGGGTATGTCATATAAGGAGATTGGAGAAACGCTGAATATACCCTATGACAATATAGGGATAAGGATATTCAGAGCGAAGGAAAAGGTTAAAAAGCTGGCAGAAAGAGATATGAATAACAATGCAAATTATAAATAAGGGCGTGAATAAGAATGGATATTAAGCAAATGAACGACAATGTATTTGAAGCCTTATTTCGTCAGGCTATTATGGATGAATATAATGAGGATATTGAATCGATTCCGCAAAAGGAAGAACTGGCGAATAGAATATCATTATCGTCTGAATTTGAACTTCGAATGAAAAAGCTATTATCTCTTGACAGAAGAAAAAGTTTTCTTAAAAAGGCCATATATTACGGTAAACGGGTGGCGGCAATTTTTCTATTTGCCGTGACAATACTGTTCCTTGCCCTGCTCACGAACCCGGGGGTAAGGGCGGCAATCAAGCATACAATAATTGAGTGGTATAATAAATACACATCCGTTATCTTTGGAGGACAGGAAAACAACGATGATAACGGTACTATAAAAGAGTTCAAACCGGGATATTTACCGGCCGGATATAACGAAGTCCTGACAGAAAAGCTCGGAGAAATTACAGAGATAGAATATGCGAATGGTTTAGACGGTGTTATCTATATGTCATACTGGCCGGAAACGCATAGCAATAATATCTCTATCGATAATGAAAATCATATTATTGA
>JAEZXP010000116.1 GCA_023419655.1 Bacillota bacterium
ATATACACCTTATTGAAGAGCAGCTTTCCTGAATCTGATATCAGAGCCAGGTATAAGCTGGGCAATAGGAAATACAGTCCCTGCTATGTTCTTCATCCGGACGGACAAGATATAGCGATTGACTACAGGCTTCAATATAATACCATCGATAGCTTTCATGAGCGGGATACCTATTATAAAGAGAATGGAATAATCCCGGTTTATATTCTGGGCATTAATAAAAATAACGGTTCGAATCAGTTGTCCTGGTATGGTAATCTGATTCAGAAGTCGACAGGCTTATGTATCTTTCTTGATGCGAAAAATGAGAAGGTTGTCTTAAAGAAAAGCTTTGATTATAGATTAGGCAAGCAAAGGATTATAAAATATTATGAAAAGGCATATGATCTGGAGGGGCTTATAATTAATAAGGACGGAACCTTTGACTGCGATTTTCAGGGAGAGTGTATCAGGATATTGGAAGATATACAGGAACGCAAGAAGGCATATGTCCAAAACATTGAAAAGCAAAGGATAAAAAACATGTCTATTCAACCAAAGGAAGAGGGCCTGATTAGGCCGGATATACTTCGTAATGCTATCCTTTGCCTTGAGCGCGGGGAAGGACAGCTTGTCTCAAGAAGGTATTTGGACTATATAAATGAGCACAGATTATTTGGTGATGAGGCTCATACTTGATTCATATAAAACCGTGGTAATACACAAACTTAATAAAGGAAAAGTATGTGTTTAAGCTTCTATAAGCATCATACAAGAAAAATTATGAAGAATAGTGAATTACATAAACAACTCGAAAAGTACAGCCAACTGCATGTATTAAAGTATTTGAATGATATCAATGAGGAAGAGAAAGAATAATGTATCAACGTTATTGACAGAAGTGGGGGAAACACCACTTCTTTTTTCTTTACAAAAATCTTATTTCGCCTATAATTAATGATGAAGATTAAATCAATTCTACATATATTATAAAAAGAATATTTTGTTAACGGTAGAAAATGAAGGGTGAATCGGTCACCCTGGAAGAGAAAAGCATTATTTGCAATAAATATAACAAAATATACAACAAAAATAGTAAATAGTGCAATATAATAGTAGGAAAGAATAATGCTATAGGAGGAGAATATATGTATCTGGATAGAATGTTGGAGCATTTAGAGTATACCTGCTTACAGGGAGATGCACATACTTTGGTCACAGGATTGGTGTATGATTCAAGGAAGGCTGGAAGAGGCTCAGTGTTTGTCTGCATTATGGGTCCTATCTCAGACGGTCACGATTATATTGGTCAGGTAATTGAAAAGGGAGCTGCGGCTATCATAATCGAGAAGGATATCGAATTGCCTGAGGATATTACGGTAATCAGGGTGGAGAATGCCAGAAAAGCATTGGCATATATGTCGGCTGCTTATTTTGACTATCCTGCAAAGAAGCTGACTACCATCGGTATTACAGGAACGAAGGGTAAGACGACCTCTGCTTATATGATAAAGTCTATTTTGGAGAACACAGGGATTAAGACGGGGCTAATCGGTACGATTGAGACGATTATTGGGGATGAGGTGATTCCCGCCGATAATACGACACCGGAGTCGTATATTATTCAGCAGACCTTTGCCAGGATGGCGGAGGCAGGCATCCGCTGTGTGGTTATGGAGGCCTCTTCCCAGGGGTTAATGCATCACAGAATAGATGGATTTGTATTTGATTTTGGTGTGTTCACCAATCTGGGCTATGACCATATCGGTGGAAATGAGCATAAGGACTTTGATGATTATCTAAGGTGCAAGAGTAAGCTGTTTAAGCAGTGTAAGACAGGATTAATTAATATAGATGATAACTATGCACAGGAGATTTTAAAGGGCCATACCTGTACGGTAGAGACCTTTGGATTTTCCGAGATTGCCGATATCCATGCGACCAATGTCAAGCTGGTACACGAGCCGGGCTATCTGGGCGTATCCTACCGGGTAGGCGGTCTGATGAATTTTGATGTGGCGATTGATATTCCGGGTAAGTTTAATGTGCTTAATTCCTTATGTGCCATCGCGATATGCAGACATTTTAATATAAATGAAAAGGATATTATAAAGGCGTTAAATAAGATTAAGGTAAGGGGCAGGGTGGAGCTGGTTCCTGTCAAGGGGAATTATTCCGTGATGATTGATTATGCCCATAATGCCATGAGCTTAGAGAGCCTGCTTACGACCATAAGAGAATACAATCCCAGACGTCTGGTATGTGTATTCGGCTGCGGCGGCAACCGCTCGAAGGACAGAAGATTTCTGATGGGCGAGATTTCCTCCAAACTGGCGGACCTTACGGTGGTTACATCGGATAATCCAAGATTTGAGGAGCCGGAGGATATAATCAGTGATATCGTGACGGGTGTGAAAAAAGGTCCGGGCAAATATATTAAAATCACGGATAGAAGAGAAGCGATTAAGTACTGTATCGCTCATGCCGAAGAAGGAGACGTCATTATCATCGCAGGAAAGGGTCATGAGGATTATCAGGAGATTAAGGGTGTGAAATACCATATGGATGACAGAGAGCTTGTTATGGAGGCCCTGTCAGAGGTATAATAGTAAAAGCTGCAGAATGGAGAAATTACACGAAGGAGGGCCGCTATGTCTTTTAAAAGCTATGCTGACATTATCATTGATATATCCCATGAGAATCTGGACAAGACATATCAGTATGCCATTCCTGAGGAATATTCCCGGTCAGCAGTTATCGGCGCTCCTGTTGTGGTGCCCTTTGGCATGGGAAACCGTACGATTAGCGGATATATCGTCGGGCTGTCCGATGAACCAAAAATCAGCATCGATAAGATTAAGCCCATTCGTAATGTGGTAGAGGGGGCTCCGGTTATTGAAAGCCATTTGATTTATCTTGCTTACTGGATGAAGGAAACCTTCGGCGGGACAATGAACGATGCTTTAAAGACGGTTATTCCGGTAAAGAAGCCCGTTAAGATAAAAGAACAAAGAAAAATCATTCCGGTGAAGCCCCATGAGGAGCTAACCCGGCTATATGAAGAGCAAAAAAAGAAAAACAACACCGCCAGAGCAAGGCTTCTTGAAGCATTACTTCATCAAGATACACTGGATTATGATGAAGCAATCAGCAGACTTAACATCAGCAGGCCCGTAATAACATGGCTTGCAGACAATGATATTATTAGAATAGAAAGTAAACAGCTGTACCGTAATCCGATTGACAGACAGAAAGCGGTACAGACCCATGTTACGCTGAATGATGAACAACAGCATATTGCAGAGAATATTATAAAAGATTATAATGAAGGAAAGCGCAGCACATATCTGCTCCATGGTATTACCGGAAGCGGCAAGACCGAGGTGTATATGGAGATAATTTCAGAGGTGGTGGCTTCGGGCAGGCAGGTAATTGTGCTTATACCCGAGATTGCCCTGACGTATCAGACGGTTAACCGATTCTATGACAGATTCGGGGAACGTATCTCCATCTTGAATTCCAGAATGTCGGAGGGTGAACGCTACGACCAAAGTCTGAGGGCTAAAAATGGGGAAATTGATATTATGATTGGCCCCCGGTCAGCCCTGTTTACACCGTTTAAGAATCTGGGGCTTATCATTATTGATGAAGAGCATGAGGGAAGCTATAAGAGCGAGACCACGCCGAAATATCACGCGGGCATGGTTGCGATAAAGAGGGCGGAGCTTACCGGTGCATTTGTGGTGCTGGGCTCCGCAACGCCATCCCTGGAATCCTATCAGAAAGCCATCCGTGGGGAATATATACTTCATACCCTGACGAAAAGGGCGAAAGAGGCCAATCCTCCAAAGATATGGATTGTGGATTTGCGGGAGGAGCTGAG
>JAEZXP010000167.1 GCA_023419655.1 Bacillota bacterium
TGGTTTTTCAGGGCATTATTATACTCCTCATTATTGTATCCCAGGGCAAACACCGCAATTCCCGCCGTAAAATCAAGATATTCCTTGCCGTTGGCATCATAAAGGTGCATTCCCTTTCCGTAATCAAGTACCACCGGATAGCGGTTGTAAGTATGCATCAACACTTTATCTGCTTCATCAATATACTGTTTCATATCCTCCATCAACCTAACCTCCATCTGCCGCTTTAACGTGTCTGTGAATTACAGCCGGCTTACTTCATTTTCAAATAAATTTTCCTGATGTATGATTGCTGTCCCGATTCCCCTGTTTGTAAAGAATTCAAGCAAGAGGCAATGAGGCATTCTGCCGTCCAATATATGTACTCTGGATACTCCGTTTTTTACAGCATCCACACAGTTCTTTATCTTGGGCAGCATGCCGCCTCCCACAAAACCGCTGTCCAATAATTCATCCGCTTTATCCAGGGTTAATACGGATATAAGGCTGGATTTATCCCCGGGGTCCGCATATACCCCCTCTATATCGGTCAAAAATACCAGCTTTTCAGCCCCTATCGCCGTAGCAACTGCACAGGCGGCATCATCCGCATTGATATTATAATTTATAAAATCATCATCCAATCCTATCGGTGCGATTACCGGTACAAAGTCATTATCAATCAATGTATTAATCAGCCCGATGTTCACTTCCTTGATATTTCCTACAAAACCAATATCGGTTCCACTGACATACTTTTTCTCAACCTTAAGCGTGGCACCATCCTTACCGCTTATTCCCACGGCCTTTACTCCCAGCTTTTCTACCATCTGAACCAGACCTTTATTCACCCTGCTCAGAACCATTTCAGCAACCTCCATGGTTTTTGCATCCGTTACCCTGAGCCCCTCTACAAATGTTGATTCATGGCCGAGCTTTTGCAGCCAGGCTGTTATCTCTTTTCCGCCGCCATGTACAATGATGGGCTTCATCCCTACCAGCTTCAGCAATGCCACATCCTTAATGACATTGGACTGAAGATTTTCATCCAGCATAGCGCTGCCTCCGTATTTTACAACAACCTTCTTATTATTGAACTTCTGAATATAGGGCAGGGCTTCAATCAAAGTCTCTGCTTTTAATAGGATTTGATCCATGTATTCCATCGTCTGCGTTCCTTTCAGTTTCGTATTTAAGAGCGATAGTCCGCGTTAATTTTGACATAATCATAAGAAAAGTCACATCCCCATGCCGTAGCAGATTCAGCGCCCTGCTTAACATCCGCAATCGCTTTAACCTCTTCTGCCGCAAGAATCTTCGTAGCCATCTCCTCCGAATAATCTACTGCCATTCCGTCCTCCACCAGTTTCAGGCTTCCGACCTTGCTTTCGATTACCAAATCCACCTTATACGGGTCAAAATCTACTCCTGAATATCCCATTGCACAAAGGATTCTTCCCCAATTTGCATCATTTCCAAAGACCGCTGTCTTTACCAGATTCGAGGTGATAATGGCTTTACTTAAAACCTCGGCTTCCTCCCGGGTATTTGCACCTTTAACCGTGGCCTCCAGGAGCTTTGTTGCTCCCTCCCCGTCGGCTGCAATCATTTTAGCAAGATTGGTGGTTACGGTATTTAACGCTTTGCAAAATTCATAGTAGGCTTCGTT
Source organism: Bacillota bacterium (assembly GCA_023419655.1). Lineage (GTDB taxonomy): Bacteria > Bacillota > Clostridia > Lachnospirales > Lachnospiraceae > Mobilitalea. Next base: position 1,649 of record JAEZXP010000167.1, read on the forward strand.
CTTTGTTGTAATCTCATCATTGCCCGCTAAACCATTCGCCAATATAAGTAATGAATCATTCGTACTGGTATCCCTGTCCACCGAAATCATGTTGAAGGTATACTGAACATCCTCCTTTACCGCCTGCTGTAAAAGCTCCTTACTGATAGCAGCATCTGTTGTAACAACGCCAATCATGGTTGCCATATCGGGGTGAATCATACCCGAACCTTTTGCCATGCCGCCGATGGTTATCCCTTTTTCTCCAATCGTAAATGCAACCGCACACTCCTTTGAATAGGTATCGGTCGTCATAATCGATTCCGCTGCAAGCGTGCCAGCCTCCACGGTGTCCTTTAGCTCTTTAATCAGCTGCGGAATATTCTCTGTAATCACGTCTATCGGAAGCTGTTTTCCAATTACTCCTGTAGATGCCGTGTATACGGCATTCTCAGGAAGCTTTAACTCCTTGGCCGTGCACTGTGCCATCAGCAGATTATTCTTATCTCCCTCAGCCCCGGTACATGCATTTGCCACCCCACTGTTGATTATAATTGCCTGAATATTTTCACTTTCCTTTGTGAGCTTAATATCCCACAGTACCGGAGCTGCTTTTACTACATTTGTCGTAAATACCCCTGCACCCTTTGCAGGAACAACGGAATAAATAAGAGCCATATCCTTTCTCTTCTTCTTTATTCCTGCATATATTCCTGATGCCTTATATCCTTTTGGTGCCGTAACACCACCGTTAACTGATTTCATGTTTACCTCTCATTCTGTATTAACTCCACTTATATAATGATTTTTTATAATTATACGCTCCGATTGCATATTATGCAAGACTTATTTTAATTTTTTTATATTTATTCCATAATCACGTAATTTCTCGTATATTTTAGCGATGGGAAATCCCACTATATTATAATAATCTCCTTGGATTTCCCTTATATATATACCAAATCCTCCTTGAATTGCATACGCACCTGCCTTGTCAAAGGGCTCTCCGGTATCGATATAATCTTCTATCTGTTCCATGGTCAGAGACCCCACTGCAACTTTGGTTCCGACGGAAAAGCTTATTTCATCCGCATGATTATTCATATGTACACCGTTCCTTTTTCTTATTATAATGCATACTCCGGTATACACTTCATGAATATCATCTGACAGTGACATCAGCATCGCAGCGGCATCCTCCCTGTCTTTTGGCTTTCCCATCGCCTGCCCGTGATGAAATACCATGGTATCCGCCCCTATAATAACCAAATCATCCGGTTCGTTTTTCAATCTATCTGCCGCTGCCCGTGCCTTCACCATGGCCAAAGCCTTCACCAGCTTTGAGGGTGTATTATTTACTTTTTCATCTACTTCTTCGACGACATGGATATCCACCGCTTCATAAGGTATCCCCATCTGCGTCATAATTTCTTTTCTTCTGGGTGATTGTGATGCTAATATAATACGATACATATTCATCCTCCCTATTGCTAAATCTGCGAATTTTATTCTGTTTCCCATTATAGTTAAATATCCGGATAAGTAAAGCCAATAAAATATTTTATTTTACTGTTGCATATTAATGAGATGTGTTGTATATTTAGTCATATAAAATTATATTCTGTGAATACTATTGATGGAGGTTATATTTATGAAAGAAAAAATTATTCTTGCTTATTCAGGTGGTCTTGATACAACAGCTATCATTCCCTGGTTAAAGGAGCATTATGATTATGAGGTAGTCTGTGTATGTGTCGATGTCGGTCAGGAAAGTGAGCTGGACGGTCTGGAGGAAAGGGCCAAACTATCCGGCGCCACAAAGCTTTACATCGAAGATGTTGTTGATGAATTTGTAGACGATTATATTCTTCCCTGTGTGAAGGCCGGTGCCGTATACGAGAACAAATATCTTCTCGGTACATCCATGGCAAGACCCGTGATTGCCAAACGTCTGGTAGAGATAGCGAAGCTTGAAGGAGCTGTCGCCATATGCCACGGTGCAACGGGTAAAGGAAATGACCAGGTCCGTTTTGAGCTTACAATAAAGGCCCTGGCTCCCGAGCTTAAAATTATCGCTCCATGGAGAATATGGGATATGTCCTCCCGGGAAGAAGAAATAGAATATTGCAGACAGCATGGCATCCATCTTCCTTTCTCTGCCGATAACAGTTATTCCAGAGACCGTAACCTTTGGCATATCAGCCATGAGGGGCTTGAACTTGAGGACCCCGCACAGGCTCCTGACTACAATCACCTGCTTGTATTAAGTGTATCCCCGCAGAATGCGCCTGACGAGGGGGAAGCCTTAAGCCTTACCTTTGATAAAGGAATCCCGGTTTCCTTAAACGGCAAAAAGATGTCTCCTGCGAATATTATTAAGGAGCTGAATATTCTTGGCGGAAAACACGGTATCGGTATCGTGGATATTGTCGAGAATCGTGTTGTCGGCATGAAATCAAGAGGCATATACGAAACTCCCGGCGGTACGATTCTGATGGAGGCCCACACCCAGCTGGAGGAGCTGATTCTGGACCGTGACACCCTTTCTGCAAAGAAGGAAATAGCCAATCGCTTCGCTTCATTGGTATATGAAGGCAAGTGGTTCGTTCCCTTAAGAGAAGCTTACCAGGCTTTTATAGACGTTACACAGGAATATGTTACCGGCGAGGTAAAACTGCTGCTTTATAAAGGCAATATTATCAAACAGGGAACTGCATCCCCCTACTCATTATATAACGAGAGTATCGCCTCCTTTACCACAGGTGAGTTATATAATCATAAGGACGCAGAGGGTTTCATCAATCTATTCGGTTTATCGATGAAGGTTCGTGCCATGAAACAGGGCTTATAAGGACAGATTGTGCAACATTCACAAAAATTTCATAGTAAACTTATCCTATATGTTGATATACAAAAAATCATATCTTTGGTAAAATGTACTTGTATTTACTACATCTATTATAATTAAGGAGGAGTAATAATGAAATTAAGAAACAAGGTTTTAGCGGGTTTTATGGCAACAATTTTAGTCCTTTCAATGATGGTTGGTACTGCACTTGCAAGTACTGATGTTTTACCTTTTGACTATCCGGAAGATGCCGGTGTTGCAACTGAAAATGATGTTTGGGTTAAGATTATCGGTGGCGGCTCCGTTATCGGAGATGAAGATCTTGCTCATGCAACCAGATCTGTAGATATTACCATTACCGGTAATGCTACTTTTGATTTAGAGTTTATTTATAACTCTGATGCTGGCTGGAGCCCTGTTATGATGCCCGGCGAGTCTGTTGAAGGTTCTAAAGTATACAACTTTGCTATGAATGGTGCCGGCACTGGCTGGTGTGAAGCTGTTGTTAACTTACAGAACAAGAGTGAAGGCGCTCTTCAGGTTACCAGTATGGAATTCAAAAATGAAGCTGGCGAAGTTATCTTAACTCGTGGCGATGTTCCTGCAGCTTCTGGTTCCGATTCTTCTTCTACTCCTAAGACTGGTGTTGTTTCCACCGCTTTATTCTTAGGCTTAGGTACTTTAATGGCAGGCGCAGGCGCTGTTGTTCTTAAGAAAAAAGAAGACTAATATCTTTTTATAAAGATATCCTATTTAAACATGAAGGGTGTATCCGTCAACTTAGGTTGATGCATACACCCTTTTTTTATTCTATGCCATAATGCTCTTTTACCGGTGTGTGTAACAGGTACCTGTCATCCCTGTTTTTCTGATGTCCTTTGTGACACCTGATTCGACTCCAAAAACTTCTCCAGTACTTCCCTGTAGCCCTTCCGGTTTACTGCACAGGACCTGGCATGACCGGCTCCTGCTACAAGATATATTGCTTTTTTACCCCTTTTACATTGATACATATCCAGCGACATTTTTGTGGGAACGTATGAGTCTTTCTTTCCATGAATGAATAAAATCGGGGTATCCACTCTGCTGACGATATCAATCGGAGATACGTCACTATACCAGAATCCCGCACGGATATACGTAATAAGGCTTTCTAAAGGTATCAGAATAGAAGGCATATGATAATAGTATTTTATCTGATGTTTTAATAATAGCTTCAAATCAGAATAGGAACAATCAGCAATTGCACAGGATACTCTTTTATCGATTCCCAGATGCAGCAGCACCGTAGCCGCTCCCATGGACTCCCCGTGTGTAACAATTCTGCAACCAGAGCCAAAGGACTTGCAGCACCAATCTACAAGCTTTTTCAAATCATACTTCTCATAATATCCCATGGAGGTAAACGCTTTTCCGCTCAGGCCGTGATTACGATGGTCATAAATCAGCACATTATATCCCATATCCAAAAACATCTCGGCATACATTAAGGACTTATATTTTCCCTGGGAAAAGCCATGGCATAAAATTGCAATCTTATCACCAAAACCACACTCCAATAGCTCGCAGGATAAGGAATACCCATAATCTGACCATATCTTGAATCTCTTCTTTTTAGTCTTCTTGTATGATTCCTCGCTGAACTTTCCTGCCTTTGCTTCCATCTTATAGATGCGATTACAGGAAAGCTTTTTAGGCCTCAGTATCATATTGGACAGCCACCATACTCCTCCGCACAGCCAGAACAACACTATCTTTAACATAATCCGCCTCCGTTCTTGTCTGATATCAAGAGAATATCCACTAATCCCAGAGATATACATGCGAACGAACAGTAATCATGAAATAATCGAATATACTCAAAAGGCCAGATATCCGGCTGTACTTAGCGGATTATCTGACCTTCTTTCAGCCAACCACTATCATTATCATACTTACTTCTATCAAATCGTAATACCTACCGTCTGTCTTTCGGTATAAAGCTGTCAAAAATAAAGAGGTCATAATACTTCCTGCTATCCTCCAGCTCATCATCAGACTGGATTGTCCATGCAACGGCTAAGGTCTTGTAAAGCTTTCTGCAGATTGTAAAGGACAAGCCTTTTTTATACTTATGATGATAGGCAATAAAATCCGGCTTTGTAAAGAAGTTAAATAACAGGTGCCTTAATATAAAATATTGCATCTTACTGCCTTCTACCTTCTCTTTGACGAAATCCGTAGCAAGCTGTCCTCTTACTACCTCCGGATAATGCTTCTTATACCATCCCAGTCCAAAGGGATTAAAAGACTCGATGCAGTATATTCCTTTATAATCCTTCAACTGCTCCGAAGCCGCCCTGCAGGTATTCTCCGGTTTCCATGGTATCTTTAGCTCTACGATAACAGGCACCTTCCCATCGATACAATCAAGCACCTCCTTAAAGGTTGGTATCCTTTCATTGGACTTGAACAATCGATATTTAAGCAGTTCCTCATAAGTCAAATCAGCTACCTTCTTATTCACGCCGCAGGCACGGTTTAAATCATAATCATGCAGCACCACCGGTACCAAATCCTTCGTTACCTGTACATCCAGTTCAATTCCATAGCCGTTTTCCACGGCCAGCCTGAATGCCTCCAGTGAGTTTTCCGGTGCCTGATACCTGTTATCATGAAGTCCCCGGTGTGCATAGTGATATCCTCTAAAGCTTTTAAGTGCTGGGTTACGCTTCAGCTTAGGCATGATGGCAAGCAGGTACAGCAGACTTAATACAGCCAATAATATAAAAAGATTCAATAACATACGGATGCTCCTTATCGTAAGGCAATTACTCGATATACCCTACGCTCTCTGCGTCTTTCTTTGTAATCTTTATCTGCCTGGAATCCCCGTGCTTTACAAAAAGCATGGTACACAGCGAAGCGACAGAGAATACAACTGCATAGGGATACAGTGTAAAATATCCGACATTCTCCAGTAAAAATCCCGATACAATCGGTGTAATAATCTGTGCTGCCATGGAAAAGGTGTAATAATATCCCGTATATTTACCTGTGTCGGCACTTTTACACATCTCAACAATCATCGGATAGGAATTTACGTTAATCGCCGCCCAGCCTATACCCGTACATCCGAATACCACATTGATAAGAGGTGAAGGCTCTGTAAACATGAAGCCGCATACATAAGATAAGGTCATCAGAAGAATGCCTCCGATGATGGTCTTCTTTCTTCCTATCTTGCTTGAAATTATACCGATGGGGATGTAGCTTACAAGTGCTGCTCCCAGCGCTACCATCAGAGGGAAGGTATATGTTCCTCCCCCATATCCCCATACCTTGTCAGCATATCTTGAAAATGCCGTCTTAACTGCATTATATGCAAAAAACCAAAGGAATATTGAAGCCAGTATAAATACAAAGCTTTTCCTTACATCTTTCGGCATCTTGTCGTCCTTATCCGCTGTTTTTTCAGCAGATTCATTATGTACGGCGTTAAGTGCTTCTTCCTCTTTTTTAAGCTTCTCTGCCAGTTTATTTTCATTTACTGTAATCATAAGAAAGATGACGGATAAAATCATAATCGCTATGATACTTACAAATACAGGAAGGTTGATGCTTCCATCCTCCTTATACAGCCATAATGTCATTACCAGCGCATAAGGACCGCCCAAGGTTCCCATCAGATTAATAATGGCATTGGCTTTACTTCGAAGCGGCTTTGGTGTCACATCCGGCATCAGGGCAACAGCCGGCGACCGGTAGGATGCCATCGCCAGAAGTACAACCCCAAGGGCAACCATAAACAAAATAAAATTCTTATTGTGAGCCGCTATGGGAAGCAAAAGTATAAATACCGACGCCACCAATGTGCCCCCCAATATGAAAGGCATTCTCCTTCCCATACGGGTGCGGACCTTATCCGATAAGGCTCCCACCAGGGGCAGAAGAAACAGTGCCAGCACATTGTCAATCGCCATAATTGCTCCGACTACGGTTTCACCAAGACCAAACGTTCCTTCCAGTATTTTGGGAATAACGCCCTCATAAAGTTCCCAAAACGCACAAATCGATAAAAATGCAAATCCCACAAAAAAAGTCCGTTTGTAATTAAGCTTCATCCCAATCCTCCTATAATAATTTTAGGTATTTCATTACTGACAACGGAGGATTTATCCTCCTGATGCATCACTTAACTTGAAGATACTTTACTTCATATTCATAAATACATATGCACCTATTCCAACCGCTATCGTAAGATTCAGTGAATCCACATCCGGCGATTGAGGTATCATAATGCTTGTTCCTGCCTTAAGAAAAGAGTCCTCAAGGCCTGTTGCCTCATTCCCAAAGACAAGGCTAAATAACCTGGACTGCGGCCTGTCCTTTATATCAAGCGTATGTTCTCCATTCAGCATAAATGTAAAAATATCATGCTGCCCATACAGCTTTCTGTATTCATCAAAGGACTGGTAAAGCTGAAAATTAAGCTTGAACAATGCTCCCATTGATGCCCTTACCGTCTTTGGATTAAAGATGTCCGCTCCCGGGAGAATAATTGCTGTATCGTATATCCCGAATCCTACCACCGTCCGCAGAATCGTTCCCAGATTCCCCATGTTGCCTGGATTGACCAATACAATATGGGGTCTGTCCTTTGCAAGGTCGGTTGTGTACTTTTTAAATATTCCGGCTACATAGCAATTGTCCTTCTCACTCAGCCTGCCTATAAGCTTATCATTCACTTCAAGCTGAATATTGTTTTGACCGCAAAGCCTGCGCAGGCCGTCCATATCAGTATAGCTTGAATGAACCAGCACTTTATATACTTTCTCCGGTCTGCTAAGAATAAGCTCGTAGGTGGGAAAAGCACCAAGTGTATAGGAATAGGGTGCATCCTTTTTGTACGGCTTAATCTGTATCTGGTTTAAAGATATGTTTTCCTTCTGCTCCATGGAATACTCCGTTTCTATTGCGTCTAATCTTAATATACTCTCATCCGGTATAAGCTTCTTCTTGTCAGATGACCCTGATGCCCTGGCTTATTGCGGTATCTCTTACGAAGGAGGACGCCTCCTTATATTCTTCATGGGTATCCAGATGCTCCACAAATACCGGTATCTCCTCTCCCAGCCGGTTAATCAGATTAACGATTCTGGCATAGTTCAGCTTTCCTTTACCCGGCATAACCTCTTTTATAACACAGGGATAAGCCTTTTCCATTATGACATCCTTTGCATGGATACTCTTCGTATAAGGCCCAAGCTTTGTAAAGCATTCTTCAATAAATTCTTCACTTTTCAGAAAATGCCTCGGACTGTTAATCATATTGGTAAAATCCAAATGAACCCCAAAGGCTTTTCTGTCTATATCCTTAATAAGCTTCAGATAAGCATCCGGAGAATCCGGTATCATCCACGGCATCGGCTCTAAGGTGTAATAGGTACGCTTAGGATTAACACTGTCAATGATGTCTCTGGTCGTATCAATTATCAGGGTATATACATCCTCGTCATAGTTTTCCTTATAAAAGCCGTCCCATACTTCTCCTCTGGAACCGCTTATATTGACACAGCAATTTGCTCCCATCTCCTCTGCCAAAAAAAGCCGCTCCTTACAATATTCTATATTCTTTTTTGCTTCTTCTATATCTAAGGACATGGGATTTCTCCATACCCCAACCTCTCCAATCACGATATTATTATCTCTGGCACAGTCAAGATAGGCCTTCTTTTCTTCATAAGACGCCTCGTATCCTACCGGAGCAAGGACGGCACTATATTTTAGCTCCTTCACCAAGGTCAGCCATTCCTGCGGGGTTTGATAGGGTTTCTTGATTTCTCCTCCGATTCTCATGCTCCTCTCCATCCTTTCAATTGTGTTTTGCATACCATAATCACGCATTTATAATCTTCTTCAACCATAAAATATCTGTATAAAAACATTTTATACGATAACCATCCTATTCGCAAGCAAATAACATTGCAGAAAGGTTAACATTATGGATTTATTTACACAGGTACTTATTGGCTTTTGCCTTGCAACCGATGCATTTGCCGTATCGATTACCAATGGAATATGCAGCAGAAGGGTAACAAAAGAAAATGTCCTTGCGACGGCTCTTACCTTTGGAGCCTTTCAAGGGATTATGCCGGTTCTGGGCTTTGCTCTGGGTAATAGCTTTGCCTATGTCATATACAGATACCAGCATTTTGTTGTGCTGTTTTTACTCGGCTCCATCGGTGTTAATATGATTGTTGAGGCAATCAAAGAAATAAAACATCCTGAGGAATTACATCATTCAGATAAGATTTTTACTCCGAAAAATCTTATTCTTCAAGGCATTGCCACCAGTATCGATGCATTGGCCGTCGGCGTCAGTTTATCTGCCATCGATGCCGATATTGCCGAAACCTCTCTTCTTATAGGAATCATTACCTTTCTATGCTGCGGCTTCGGAGTATACATCGGAAGGAAGTTCGGCGTGCTTCTTGGTCTAAAGGCTAAATTAGTAGGCGGAATTCTTTTAATCCTGATTGGAATTAAAAGCTTTCTATAAATCAGGGAATGGCATTGAAATTATTTGCCTTTTGTAGGATAATAAGCTTATTAACAATTCGGAGGTATTCATGGATAATAAAAAGCTTATTATAACCGGGAAGTGGCTCCTTATCGGTATTCTTGCAGCAAGTAACTTTATATCCTATGCGGTCAATAAAACCGTGATAAATATTGTTCTGGTTATTGCCGTACTTCTTTATGGTGCATATGAGTTCTTCAGCAGCCTGTCCAAAAGAAGCCTTAGCCTTAATTTTAAGCTCTATCTGTTTTTCTTCTACCTGCTGGCGAATATCAGTCTTTTTTTAGGCCTGAGAGCACTTATCCTGGACCAGTTTCAACTGGCAATTACCTGTTTTTTATTTCTTACCGGCGATATTATATTGATACTGTATATGCTGTATAAGGACAAGCACAGGGAATAAAACATGGAAATCATATAAGAATGGATGAAGCCAATGAACATATTGTATATATCTGATTTAGACGGGACGCTTCTTAGCAATAATGCGACCCTCACAAAAAGAACCGTACGTATATTAAATGATTTAATAAGGCAGGGGGTATTGTTCACCGTCGCAACTGCCAGAAGCATCGCATCGGCAAAATATATTTTAGAGGAGCTTGAACTTACCCTGCCCATTATATTAATGAATGGTGCCTGTATCTATGACCCGCTGAAAAAGGATTATATCAAGACAGAAACCTTAAACAGCGAGGATGCGGGTATATTATTATCGATGATTGCAAAAAATCATTTTAAAGGATTTTTATATACCATTGAGAACGGTAACCTTGCCACCTATTATGAGGAGCTGCATAATGACGCCATGAAGCAATTCCATGATGAACGGGTTAATAAATACAACAAGGTTTTTTCCCGGACAGAAAACTTCTCTTCCCTGATTGATAAGCCTATCTTATACTTTACCCTTATGGACAATAAAGAAAATCTGGAACAGCTGTCCCAGATGATTAAAGAGCTTCCCCATATAAACAGCGTATTCTATAAGGATAATTATAGTAAGGATATGTGGTATCTTGAGATTTTCTCAAAGAATACATCAAAATACCACTCCGTCCAATTCCTTCGCCGCTATCTTTCCGTGGATATGCTTATAGGCTTTGGGGATAATCAAAATGACATGGCGTTATTTGATGCCTGTGATAAAGGCTATGCCGTTGAAAATGCCATAAATGAGTTAAAGCTCAGGGCGGACGGGGTCATAGGCAAAAACACCAATGATGCTGTGGCTCTCTGGATAAAGCAAAACCACAAAAAAGAACATGATTTATATTAAATAGAATATTGTTTCGCATATCTTCCTATGATATGATTAGAAATAGTATCCATGTTTACTTTAACGGATTCAGCTTTTTTAAAAGGAGGACAATTCCTCCTTTATCAAAAGTAAATATTCATCATTTAATAAAGGAGGAATGTTATGAATAGTATTCAAGACAGTTATGTTTTATCCAATAACAATAAGATTCCCTGTGTCGGCTTCGGAACCTGGAAGCTTCTGGAAGACGACTCTTCTGTAGATACCATTAAAACGGCCATTGACTGCGGCTACCGGCATATTGATACAGCGTTCAGCTACCACAACGAAAAGTCAGTAGGCCGTGCCATTCGTACCTGCGGGTTAAAAAGAAATGAATTATTTGTTACAACCAAGCTGAGTAATGGCGCCCATGGTTATGAAAATACCATGAAGGAATTTGAGATGTCGATGAATAATCTGGATATCGAATATGTGGATTTGTATCTTGTTCACTGGCCAAGACCCCTGTCCATACGGGATACCTGGAGAGAGCACAATGAAGGTACCTGGAAGGCGTTTGAGGAGCTATACAATGCCGGTAAGGTTAAGGCCATCGGTGTCAGCAACTTTTTGGAAACCCATTTGGATGCCATACTGGAGACAGCCACGATTGCTCCCATGGTAAATCAGCTGGAGCTGCATCCTCAATATGTACAACGAGATGTAGTCGAATACTGCAAGAATCACCGGATTATCGTGGAAGCCTGGAGTCCGCTGATTAAAGGGGAATTCGACCATCCTGTCCTGATGGAAATTGCTAAGAAGCACAATAAATCCGTGGCTCAGGTGTTACTGCGCTGGAGCATTCAGCATGGCTTCCTGCCTCTTCCTAAAGCTTCCCGCAAGGAAAGGATGCTGGAAAATGCTGATATCTTTGACTTCATGTTATCAGATGAAGATATCGAAGCCATGAAGGCCCTTGAATCTCTGGGTAAAACAGGCGCACACCCGGATACGGCTGAATTCTAAATAACCCTATCAAAAATGATAAGAGGCTGTCGCAAAATGATATTGGGTACACAGGTATAAGTCATATACCGTGTACCCAATCATTAATTTAAATAGCTTTTTATCTCTACAGCAAAGTAATTCCATACTTTTCTGCTATCGCTATCGTCTCATCCGGCCAGACAGAAGCCTGTACTTCTCCGATATGGGCTTTGCGCAGATAGAACATGCATATCCTCGACTGCCCTATACCGCCGCCGACGGTATAAGGAAGCTCTTTGTTTAACAGTGCTTTCTGGAATGCAAGCTCTGCCCTGTCCATGCATCCGCTGATTTGCAGCTGCTCCCTCAAGGAATCCTCATCTACCCGTATACCCATGGAGGATAACTCAAGGGCTATATCAAGCACAGGATAATATACAATGATATCTCCGTTCAGCTTCCAGTCATCATAATCCGGCGCTCTGTTATCATGGGGCTCTCCTGATGCCAAAGCTCCCCCTATCTGCATAATGAATACCGCACCTTTCTCCTTAGCAATATCATGCTCTCTTTCCTTGGACGTTCGATTCGGATAACGGTCCTCCAGCTCCTGCGATGTAATAAAATAGATATCATCCGGCAGAATTTCATCATAATTATACTTTTTTGCAATGTATATTTCAGTATTTTTCAATGCATTGTATACAAGCCTCACAATTTTCTTTAAGGTCGCTTCATTCCTGTCACTTTTATTTATAATCGTTTCCCAGTCCCATTGGTCCACATAAAGCGAATGAATATTATCGGTATCCTCGTCTCTGCGGATAGCATTCATATCCGTATAAAGGCCTTCACCGACAGAAAATCCGTATCTCTTTAAGGCCAGGCGCTTCCATTTGGCAAGGGAATGTACAATCTCCACAACGGCATCATCCTGCTCCTTAATACCAAATGCCACCGGCCTCTCCACACCGCTCAGATTATCATTTAGTCCTGTCTGCGGCTTCACAAACAGCGGTGAAGATACCCTTACAAGATTCAGCTGCTTTGCCAGCTCTCTCTCAAAAAAATCCTTTACATCTTTAATAGCAATTTCTGTATCCTTAATACTTAGCTGCGGCTTATAGCCCTCAGGGATTACAAAATTCATCTCCCTACCTCCCAATCCTCTGAATTCCTCTTGTATCACTATAAATGATAATGAATATGTCACATTTTACATTTATATGAGGGCTTTGTCAACGGTTCCATGAATCATTCCTATATTGTTTCTTGATATCGTTTGTGTTCCCGTATACAATACTGATAGACTGGATGAGAATAAAAAAAATAAGTCTCTGTGACATTTCGCTGTTATGCTTTTTTATTTAATATCTTTGTAATGGTATCGGTTACCGACGTAAATGCATCCTGACTGACCAATCCGCGGACATTGGCATATTCCGCCATAAAGCAGGAATATGCAACGAATTTTATATGCTTAAACAGCAGCTCAAAATTCTCCGCGTCATAATACTTTTTCACAACATTCCAGTTATAGCTGTATATTTCTTTAATATCTCCGTCCGGCCTGTCCTTTAACCGCTCTTCTATTTCATCATATTTTTCTTCTACAAACAATCCCTTAAGCTCCGCATCAAGATAACTTAATTCCTCGTTCATGATTCTTCCTCCATTTCTGCCCATGCACCATAAGGTTATCCATCTCAATAAAAACAATTGCTACAATTCTAGCAGTTTTTTTATATAAATGCAATACAACATAAAACGGTGCTGCCTTATACCTGACAGCACCATACCCAAAATGAAAAGGAGATAATATGCGATTAACGGTTTCTATTCTTCGATATGACATCGAATGCAACGGCTCCCAGCAGAACCATCCCCTTTACAACCCTTTGCCAGTTATTATCCACACCCATGATACTCATACCAAGGTTAATGACACCCATTAACAAAGCACCGATAATCACTCCGGATACCTTACCTGTTCCTCCATATGCTGAGGCACCGCCGATAAAGCAGGAGGCAATCGCATCCATTTCGTAATTCTGTCCATAGGTAGGCTGGGCGGAGGTCAGCCGTGCAATTGTCATCATTCCGGCCAGTGCAGCTAAAAATCCCATGTTGGTGTACGCAATAAAATAAATTCTATTCGTATTGATACCGGAAAGCCTTGCCGCTTTTTCATTTCCACCCACTGCATAAAAATGGCGCCCTAAAATAGTTTTTGATGTAATATAGCCATATGCCAGTACGACGATTAATACAATAATCAAGGCTGTCGGGATGCCTCTGTATCTTGACAGCTGATATGAAAATGCCAGGAATACAAAGGATACAATCGCTGATTTGATAATCATGTTTTGCATGGGTTCCGTTTCATATCCCTTTTTCACTTTTTTAATTCTTCCCCGTATCTGTATAGACAGATAGATGGCACATGCAGCAATACCTGCCAGCATCGCTGTCAGATTAAATCCTTTGATTTTAAAGAAGTCGGGAATATAGCAGTTCGCTCCGCCTCCGAATACCTTGACAAAGGTTGCATTGGTTAATGATACGGTTAAACCCTGTAACACTACATTCGACAGACCCCTGAATATCAGCATTCCTGCCAGCGTGGCTATAAACGGCGGTACGTGTACGTAAGCAATCCAGAAGCCATGCCATACCCCGATAGCCGTACCTATAACCAGCATGAAGATAACAGCAATAACCCAGTTCACATCCCGGTTTTCCATCAGCGTTGCTCCGGCTGCACCTACAAAACATACAACAGAGCCCACCGAAAGGTCAATATTGCCGCCTGTCAGAATGCAGAGCAGCATACCGGTTGCCAGCACGAATACATACGCATTCTGGGAAATCAGGTTACTTACATTCTGGGGAAGAAGAATCTTTCCTCCTGTCTGCCATACAAAGAATGCAGTAATAAGGATTAGTGCGATAATCATTGTATTCGCTTTAATAAATGACATTACTTTTGCTCGATTCATTGTTTACGCTCCTTTATTACTTGTTTTCAAAATATGTGCCATAATATTTTCCTGTGTTGCCTCCGCTCCTTCAACCTCACCAACTACCCTGCCGCTGTCCATGATATAGATTCGGTCACACATACCGATGAGCTCAGGAAGCTCCGAGGAGATAAGAATTACCGACCTGCCCTCTGCAACCAACTGATTGATAATACAGTAAATTTCATATTTTGCACCCACATCAATACCCCTCGTTGGCTCATCCAGGATAAGAATATCCGGGTCCGCAAACATCCATTTTGCCAGTAATGCCTTTTGCTGGTTTCCGCCGCTTAAGTTGCCTACATTTTGTTCCACGGTAGGAC
>JAEZXP010000203.1 GCA_023419655.1 Bacillota bacterium
GTATAGGGGTGTCTATATACCCGGATAACGGCCGCAACATAAAATCCTTATTTCAAAAATCCGTCACTGCGATGTTAAAGAAAAGAGAAAGCGGAACCGGCGGTATACAATATTATACAAATGATATGACAAAGGAAGCGAAATTAAGCTGGATCATTAAAAAGGATTTAATTTCGGCATTGGAAGATGAGAACCTTTTTTTGTGCTATCAGCCCCAGATTGACATACGAACCCAAAAAATAGTGTCTGTTGAAGCGCTGCTCAGGTGGCATCATCCCAAAATGGGAGGGATAAGTCCGGCTCAATTTATTCCCATCGCCGAGGAAACCGGACTAATTGTTCCGATAGGCGAATGGGTGATTCGAAATGCCTGTATGCAGCTGTTGAAATGGCACAGGATGGGCTTTACGGAATGCAGCATGTCGGTAAATGCTTCCGTTGTACAGCTGCAGCAGCCGGTATTTGCAGAGCGTGTACATCAGATACTCCAATCAACCGGATTACAGCCGCAATATCTGGAGGTTGAAATTACAGAAAGCATCTTTATAAAGTCGATTGATACGGTTGCAAATAATTTAGAACGATTAAAAGAGCAGGGCGTAAAAATAGCAATTGATGATTTTGGAATTAATTATTGCTCCTTGAAATACCTTCATGATTTTTCGATTAATAATTTGAAAATAGACAAAACCTTTGTCTTAAATATAAGAGCAGATGTAAACAAGGCCATCATTGACAGCGTCATTTTTATGGCGCACAGGATTGGTATAGAGGTAATCGCCGAGGGTGTGGAAACACGGGAGCAATATGATTATCTTAAAAAGATGGGGTGTGACAGGGTTCAGGGCTTTTATTTTTATAGACCCCTGCTGGCAGAAAAGGCAACAGAAATCTTAATGAGGAATCGATAATCCGGTGTTTGTATTTATTAGCACGGATATCGATTCCTTAATTTTGATGAAAATTCTTATTATTTATAAGTTGCCACAATCCTACCGAAAGATTATAATAATAATTAGACACAGATGGAACAGGCCATATACTTGCTGCTGAAACGTATCAAGTATACACATTGCTATGCAATTTTTTATAAATAAATGAGGTAAAATATGCGTATTATTATTGGATTGGGAAACCCGACAGACAAATACCAGGCAACCAGGCATAATATCGGCTGGGATGCGATTACACGGATATCGGATGATTACAGGATTGCCTTGAACCAGAAGAGACACAAGGCAATCTGCGGTACGGGCTTTATTGAGGGAGAGAAGGTTATCCTTGTGCAGCCTTTAACCTATATGAATCTCAGCGGAGAAAGTGTCAGAGAGCTGGTGGATTTTTATAAGGTTGATACAGAGGATATTATTGTTATATATGATGATGTAAGTCTTGATGTGGGGCAGCTCAGGCTTCGTAAGAAGGGCAGTGCCGGAGGGCATAATGGTATTAAGAGCATTATTAGCCATCTTGGAACAGATGCATTTCCGAGGATTAAGGTTGGTGTAGGAGAAAAGCCCAGGGATTGGGACCTGGCGGACTATGTGCTGTCAAGGTTCAAGGGAGAAGAACAGGATTTAATCAGAGAAGCGCTAAAGGACACCTCGGACGCCTGCCGTATGATTATAACAGCGGGAATGGATGCTGCCATGAATCAATATAATAAGAAGAAGGCGGATAATAAAGAGCAGTCGAATGATAAACCGGGCAGGAGTATGAAGAAAACCGGAAGAAGTGCAGAAAAAATAGCTAAAGCATATGGAGCAAAGAATACAGAGGATATACAAACATCACTTATGGGAAGGATATTTAGGAAAAAAGACACGACCCCGTCTAAAGAGGATGTTGATTCAGAATAGCTTAGAATCGCATAGTGAGATGCAGGCAGGGCAGATTATATGGAGAAATGACAGGACTATCAGGAGGAACACAGTTGAAGACCTTTACAGAACCCTTGAAGGAATTAAAAGAGTTTAATGATATCAGGGATAATATAATAATGAACACTCTGCCGGTACAGATTACCGGCTGTATTGATTCGCAAAAAAGTCATTTAATCTATGGCCTTGGGGAAGGATTTACCTTTAAGGTCATTGTTACTTATAATGATTTGAAGGCCAAGGAAATATATGAGGATTACCGTCTATACGACAGGAATGTGTTCCTTTACCCGTCAAAGGACATTATCTTTTATAGTGCGGATATTCATGGAAGAGCGATTGTCAGGGAGCGGCTCCAGATTATACGCCGTATCATTGAAAAACAGGATACCACGATTGTGATGAGCCTTGAAGGCGGTATGGACCGGCTGTTGCCCCTGCAGCTTATTAAGGACAGGGTGATTACAATTACTAATGAGTCGGTGATTAAGCTGAATGAGCTTGGCGCTACCCTTACCAGGCTTGGATATGAGCGGCAGGCGCAGGTAGAATCTCCGGGAGATTTTGCAATCCGGGGAGGAATTATCGATATATTTCCTCTTACCGAAGAGGCCCCTTATCGAATTGAGCTGTGGGGAGATGAGATTGATTCCATCAGAACCTTTGATGTCGCAAGCCAGCGTTCGATAGAGCAGGCGGATAAGTTGGTTATCTATCCGGCGGCGGAGATTATACCGGACAAGGAGCGGCTGGCAGCAGGTCTTAAAAGGATTGAAGAGGAAGAGAAGCAGTATATAAAAGACCTCAGAGATAAGTTTAAGACGGAGGAAGCGGCGAGGATTCGCAAGATTATTGCGGAATTCAAGGAGAATTTAGAGACTTATCAGGGCTCGATGGCTTTAGAAAGCTATATTGATTATTTTTATGACAATACAATGAGCTTTTACGAGTATTTTGATAAAAACGACACCATTTTCTTTCTGGATGAGCCGGGGAGATTGTCTGAAAAGGGAGAGGCAGTCGAGACGGAATTCCGGGAAGGCATGATAGGCCGGGTCGAGAAGGGCTATATCCTTCCGGGGCAGATGGATGTAATCTATGGCTATAAGGATGTGCTTACTATCCTTTCCAGGAAAAATACGCTGCTTATCAGTACCCTGGAAGTTCGAAACAGCTATATCGCCCCAAAAAGAAAATATGATTTTACTGTTCAGACCACCGCTTCCTATCATAAGAATTTTGATGTTCTGGTAAAGGATTTGGAGCATTGGAAAAGAAATAAATACCGGGTAATTCTTCTGTCCGGCTCCAGGACAAGGGCAAAGCGCCTGAGTGAAGACCTTCAGGACTTTAAGCTGAATGCATTTTATAGTGAGGATACGGACCGGATTCTTCAAAATGGCGAAATCATGGTGACCTATGGGAATCTCAAGAGAGGCTTTGAATATCCTCTGATTAAGCTGGTTATTATCTCGGAAAGTGATATCTTTGGTGCCGAAAGAAAGAAAAAGAAGAAAAAATCCTCTTATGAGGGAAAGAATATCCAAAGCTTTGCAGAGCTTACCCCGGGAGATTATATCGTCCATGAGAATCATGGACTTGGAATTTATAAGGGTATTGAGAAGATAGAGGTAGACAAGGTTACAAAGGATTATATCAAGATAGAGTATGGTGACGGAGGCGTGTTGTATGTACTGGCAACAGGCCTTGATGTGATTCAGAAATATTCCGGGGCAGAGGGCAGGAAGCCGAAGCTTAATAAGCTTAATTCAGTTGAATGGAAGAATACGAAAGCCCGGGTAAAGGGGGCTGTTAAGGAGATTGCAAAAGAGCTGGTGGAGCTTTATGCAAGAAGACAGGAAAAACAGGGCTTTCAGTATGGTCCTGATACCGTGTGGCAGAAGGAATTTGAAGAGGCCTTTCCCTATGAAGAGACGGATGACCAGCTTCGTGCCATTGAAGCCGCCAAAAAGGATATGGAAAGCAATAATATAATGGACCGTCTGATTTGCGGGGATGTGGGCTATGGCAAGACGGAG
>JAEZXP010000251.1 GCA_023419655.1 Bacillota bacterium
CCTCCTATGCCCTGCATATAGGGGAGGTAGTAAGAGAAATGGGAATAGACCCTGCCAAAGAGCTGAATGTAAAGATTGGCCTTTTTGGCGGAGAGGGCATGACCGAGCCTATGCGGGAGGAGATGTATAGGCTTTGGGGAAGCGATATGAAGGTTACGCAGAATTACGGAATGAGTGAGCTGATTGGCCCGGGAGTATCCGGTGAATGCCTGGAGCTGCAGGGAATGCATATCAATGAGGACCATTTTATTCCTGAGATTATAGACCCTGATACCGGAGAGGTACTGCCTCCGGGAGAAAAGGGAGAGCTGGTTATCAGCTGTATTACCAAGGAGGCTCTTCCCTTAATCCGTTACCGCACCGGAGATATTACAAGACTGTTCTATGAGCCGTGCAAATGCGGCAGAACGACCGTAAGAATGGAGAACTTGTCCGGAAGGTCCGATGATATGCTGGTAATCCGGGGAGTCAATGTATTTCCCAGCCAGATTGAAGAGGTGCTGCATCAGGTGAAAGAAATCGGTGCCCATTATGAAATCCTTGTGGACCGGAAGAATTACCTGGATACGATGGAGATTAAGGTAGAGCTGTCGGATGAGTCTCTTCTTGATTCCTATGCGAAGCTGGGAGAGCTGGAAAAGAAAATCAAATTTAACCTAAGGTCTGTACTTGGACTTGACGCTGTGGTAAAATTAGTTGCACCAAGAAGCCTTACCCGGTTCGAAGGGAAGGCAAAACGAGTTACAGATTTGAGAAAGAAATAATATGAAATTGTAACATAAGAAAGGGGAAACACAAGTGTCGGAAAAAGTATTGATGCTCGGGAATGAAGCATTTGCCCGTGGAGCTTATGAAGCGGGCTGTAAGGTATCAGCAGCATATCCGGGTACGCCCAGTACGGAAATCAGTGAAAACATTGTACAATATAAAGAGATATATTCAGAATGGTCGCCGAATGAGAAGGTGGCAATGGAGGTAGCCGTAGGTGCATCGATTATCGGAGTAAGGTCATTGGCATCGATGAAGCATGTAGGATTAAACGTAGCGGCCGACCCTTTGTTCACGGCTTCTTATATTGGTGTAAACGGAGGCTTGGTCGTCATCGTTGCGGATGACCCGGGACTCTACAGCTCACAGAATGAGCAGGATACCAGAGCCGTTGCCAGGGCTGCAAAGATTCCAGTTTTGGAGCCTTCTGACAGTGCCGAAGCGAAGGAATTCGTTAAGTTTGCATTTGATTTAAGTGAGAGGTATGATACACCGGTTATTGTAAGAAGCACCACAAGACTTTCCCATTCCCAGGGACTGGTAGAGCTGAATGATAGAGTTGATATAGAAGATAAGCCTTATGTAAGGGATTTTAATAAGAATGTTATGATGCCGGGAAATGCGAAAGGCCGTCACCTTGTAGTGGAAAGCAGGGAACTGGCGCTTATCCGGGATGGAAGTGATTTTCCGGTTAACACCGTAGAATATAATGACAGAAGCATCGGCGTTATAACCTCCGGCATTCCATACCAGTATGTGAAGGATGCACTTCCGGATGCCTCTGTATTAAAGCTTGGAATTGTGAATCCTCTTCCAAGAAAGCTGATAGAGGATTTTGCCTCCAAGGTGGATACCCTCTATATTGTGGAGGAGTTGGACCCCATTATTGAAGAACAGGTAAAGTCATGGGGAATGAAAGCCATCGGGAAGGATATTCTGACCGTTCAGGGAGAATACTCTGCCAATATGCTAAGAAGAGCGATTAAGGGAGAGGAGATATCCCTGCTGCCAACAGCCGAAATCCCTAACCGGCCGCCTATTTTGTGCCCCGGCTGTCCCCACAGAAGCGTATTTCATATTCTGAAGAAGCTAAAGATACACGCTGCAGGAGATATAGGCTGTTATACCTTAGGAGCGGTAGCGCCTTTAAGTGTTGTGGATACAACCATATGCATGGGAGCAAGCATATCCTCCCTTCATGGTATGGAGAAGGCCAAGGGTAAGGAATATATCAAGGACTGGGTTGCGGTAATCGGTGATTCAACCTTCCTACATACCGGCGTTAATTCATTGATTAATATGGTCTATAATAATAGTACGGGAACGGTTATGATACTTGATAATTCCACCACAGGAATGACCGGTCATCAGGAGCATGCTTCAACCGGGAAAACCTTAAGCGGTGAAGCGGCCTATGCCATCGATTTAGAGGAATTGTGTAAGGCGATTGGGGTGCCCAATGTCTATGTTGTCAATGCATTTGATAATAAAAAGCTGGAAAAGACCATAAAAGAAGCGGTCGCATCCGATAAGGTTGCTGTTATCATCGCACAGGCGCCTTGTGTCCTGCTGGATAAATCCCGTATCACGAAGCAATATACGATTGACACCGAGAAGTGCAAAAGGTGCGGCATGTGCATGAAGCCGGGTTGCCCTTCCATAACCAAGAAGGAAAACGGAGATATTGTAATTAATGATACGATGTGCAACGGCTGCGGACTGTGTGCAACCTTATGTAATTTTGGCGCAATCAGCAGTGTGAAGATTCGATAGGAGGGGAACCATGGAGACAAGAAACATAATCATTGTAGGCGTAGGCGGACAGGGAACCTTGCTTACCAGCAGAATCCTTGGAGCCCTTACCATTCAGGCGGGTTATGATGTGAAACTTTCTGAGGTACACGGAATGGCGCAGCGGGGAGGCAGTGTAGTAACCTTTGTAAGATACGGGGATAAGGTAAATGAGCCGATTGTCGAGGAAGGCCAGGCGGATTTACTCATTGCTTTTGAAAAGCTGGAAGCCTTAAGATACGTTCATTTCCTGAAAGAAGGCGGCTCCATCATCGTCAATGCCCAGCAAATTGACCCGATACCGGTTGTGATAGGTGCTGCAAAGTACCCGCAGAATATTCTTGAGAAGCTTTCCAAAACCCACCGGGTATACAAGGCAGATGCCATTGAAGAGGCAAAGAAAATAGGTAACAGCAAGGTATTCAACGTAATCATACTGGGTATTGCAGCCCGGCATATGGATTTTTCCAAGGAAGAATGGCTGTCCGTGATAGAAAAAACCGTACCGGCAAAGACAGTTGAAATCAATAAAAAAGCATTTGAATTGGGGTATAATCTTAATTAATATATAAGATAAGCAAAACGAGAGAAGGAGGGGTATTCGATGATTCGACAGCTATCAATATTTATACAGAACGAGGTCGGAAGTGTAGCAGGAGTAACCGCGATATTAAAAGATAACAATATCAATTTGAGAGCCATAGCATCCTTTGACACACCGCAGTTTGCCATTCTGAGAATTGTAGTAGACCAGCCGGAAAAGACAAAAATGCTTTTGATAGACAACGGATATGCGGTCACGATGTCAGAAGCAATTGCAGTAGAGCTGGAGGATAAACCCGGGGTTTTGCATGATTTGCTTCAAGTTATAGCGGATGCGGGCTTTGGAGTAAACTATATATATTCTATCGTATTTCGTAACGGTAATGTTCCTTTGATTATACTCAATACCGATAATCTGGAAAAGACCAAGGAGGTCTTAATCGACAAAGGATACGCTGTTGCCAGACAGGAGGATGTATTATGATATGGAATGAAGCAAAGGAATGCATGGGCAGGGATGAAATCCTGAATATGCAAAGTGCCAGACTGAAAAAAACGGTAAGCCATGTATACCATAATGTAGAGTTCTACCGAAAA
This sequence comes from Bacillota bacterium, assembly GCA_023419655.1. Lineage (GTDB taxonomy): Bacteria > Bacillota > Clostridia > Lachnospirales > Lachnospiraceae > Mobilitalea. The sequence continues at coordinate 3,700 of JAEZXP010000251.1, forward strand.
AAGATGCAGCGGATGGGAATTGAACCGGGAGATATAAGAGGAATGGAGGATTTATCGAAGCTTCCATTCACCACGAAGGAGGACCTTCGGGAGAATTATCCTTTCGGATTATTCGCAGTACCCCAGTCGCAGATTGTCAGGGTCCATGCCTCTTCGGGAACAACCGGAAAGGCCACGGTAGTCGGATATACCAGAAGAGATATTGAGATATGGCAGGAATGCGTAACCAGGGTACTTGCCATGGCAGGAATCGGAGCCAATGATAAGATACAGGTCGCATATGGATACGGACTTTTTACCGGCGGTCTGGGTCTGCACTATGGAGCGGAGAATCTCGGAGCAACGGTAATTCCCATGTCTACGGGAAATACCCAGAGACTGATTACCATGATGGAGGATTTTGAAGCGACCGCAATTGCCTGTACACCTTCCTATCTGCTTCATATAGCGGAGACCTTGGAGGAAGCAGGCAAGATTGATAAAATAAAGCTAAAGGCCGCAATTTGCGGAGCAGAGCCGTGGACGGAGAATATGCGAAAGGAAATAGAGGCTAAGCTCAACCTAAAGGCATATGATATCTATGGACTTAGTGAAATTCTGGGCCCCGGCGTGGCTGCCGACTGTGATGCCCATAACGGACTGCATGTATATGAGGACCATTTTGTACCGGAAATCATCAATCCCGAGACCCTTGAACCCTGCAAGGAGGGAGAGGTAGGCGAGCTGGTATTTACCACGATTACGAAGGAAGCATTACCGCTGTTTCGTTATAGAACGAAGGATTTGACCAGTATTACCTATGAGCCCTGTGAATGCGGAAGAACCATGGCCAGAATATCAAGATTCAAGGGCCGTTCGGATGATATGCTGATTATAAGGGGTGTCAATATATTCCCCTCCCAGGTGGAAGCCGCCTTGCTTGAAATGGGTGAAACCAGTCCCCATTATATACTGATAGTAGACAGAGTCAATAATCTTGATGTGCTGGAAATACAGGTAGAGGTTGAAGAACGTTTCTTTTCGGATGAGATTAGAGAACTGGAAAGCCTGACGAAGAAGATATCCCATGTACTTCAGGGAGCCCTTGGCCTTGCAGTTAAGGTTACCTTGGCAGAGCCTAAGACGATTGCCAGAAGTGAAGGAAAAGCAAAAAGAGTTATCGACAAGAGAAAGCTGATATAGAAGTACCGGACTTTTGCAAATTAAACAGTTGAATTTAAAAGGAGGAGTACTATGCTAATTAAGCAGCTATCGGTATTTATTGAGAATAAAGAAGGCAGATTGGAGGGCGTTACCCAGGTATTAAAGGAGCATAATATCAATATAGCATCCTTTAGTCTTGCAGATACGGCTGAATATGGTGTGCTGAGGATGATTGTATCCGACCCGGAAGAAGGGCGGAGAGTCTTGAAAGAAGAAGGCTTTTCTGCGAAGCTGGCAGATGTTATAGCGGTTAAGATACATCAAAAGCCCGGAACACTGCATGAGGTAGTAAAGGTATTGTTCGAAGCAGGATTAAGTGTGGAATATATGTATACCCTTGCAACGGCAGGAAGGGATACTTCCATTATTATGAAAACATCTGATTTGACAAAAGCATTGGATGTGCTAAAACAGTATGAATATTCAGTATGTACGGCAAAAGAAGCGTATGAAATTAACAATGTTATTAATAAATAATGTTTGACACTGTCTTAAAAGAGTGCTATTATGAATATGTTGCTGAATAAGTCAGTAATTAAATAATAATTTTTTGGAGGAATTTATACATGAACAAAGGTACAGTAAAGTGGTTTAACAATCAGAAGGGCTTTGGTTTTATCTCTGATGAGCAGGGTAACGATGTGTTCGTTCACTACACAGGTCTTAACATGGACGGCTTCAAGTCTTTAGAAGAAGGTCAGGAAGTTGAATTTGAAGTAGTTCAGGGAGCTAAGGGTCCTCAGGCAACTAACGTAGTAAGAGTATAATCAAGATTGGGTTTACAATGTACCTTTTTCTAAACTATATATAAGTTTTAAAAATTGGATATATTGTTATAAACGACGAATTTGATTAAAAGAAAATCCTTAAGGAATCATCCTTAAGGATTTTTTTATCGCGTTCCTAATTGTTTTATTCATCCTTCATAAGTGTCAGCTCGAACTTATCTTTATCCCGTATATTAAGCAAATCAACACCTTCCGTTACGGATTCTCCGTTCCTGGTAATGTTCCACCATTCATTTTTGGTGTCATCGGCCCTTCGTCCGTTAACCGTAGTTATAAAGAAACCATATGAACTATCCTGCCCCCGGATAAGCTTCTCCTCATCCAGAGCCTGTCGGAGCGTGTAAGCATCGGTAGAGATGATGAACGCCTGCGTCTCTTCATCAGGAATTATAACCTGGACGGTAATCTCCTTGTTTCCGGGAGAAGAAGGATTTGTTCTGTTAAAGATTAAGAACAGCAGTAAAACAGTAAGTGCGAATAGACCGAATGTTGCTAAAAATACTTTTAAAAAACGACTTATTTCTTTCATAAAATCTCCTCATATAGCCATATAAGATGGGTTATTCTGCTATATATTGTTCATAAAGTATACAATAGGCAGATATACTTGTCAATCATTCCGATATATTTTACGCGGCAAATGAAGTCCTTGAGGTTCGCCGCTTGTTTGTGATATAATCACGGTAAGCGGGTTAGTCTAAAAGAAAAGGAGAGACCATAAATGAAAATCACACATAAACCGTTTGGTAAAACACAGGATGGAAAAGAAGCTACTTTGTATACGGTGAGCAATAACAAAGGAATGAAAGTAACATTTACGGATTTTGGTGCAAATATTGTCAGCATAATCGTTCCTGACAGAGAAGGAAATTCTGCAGACATAGCCCTGGGCTATAAAAACATAGAGGGATATGAGGGTAATAAGCCCGGATTCGGTTCTCTAATCGGAAGAAGTGCGAATCGTATCGGGGGCGCTAAGTTTGAATTGAATGGCAAGGTATATGAGCTGGCAAAGAACGAGGGTCAGAATAATCTTCATGGAGGGGACCCGGCATACAACAGGGTAATGTATGAGACGGAAATTTATGAGGAAGAGGATATGATAGGTGTTGAATTCTCAAGGCTCAGTCCCGATATGGAGCAGGGATTTCCGGGTAACCTGGATATAACCGTAACCTATAGCCTTACAGAAGCGAATGAATTGGTTATTGAATACCATGGCGTATCCGACAAGGATACCATCGTCAACCTGACGAATCATTCCTACTTTAATCTTTCCGGGCATGACAGCAAAAGTATACTTGACCATAAGGTATGGATAAATGCCGACCAATTTACACCGACAGCCGATGATTTAATTCCTACGGGAGAATATCGGGATGTAGAAGGAACACCGATGGATTTTAGAACCTTGAAGAGAATCGGAGATAATATCGATGATGATTATGAGCCTCTTAAACAGGCAGGGGGTTACGACCATAACTATGTTTTGAAAACAAAAAAAGATGAGGTAGAGAAGGTTGCAAAGCTGGTAGATGAGGCTTCCGGCAGAGTGATGGAGGTATTTACCGACAAGCCGGGACTGCAATTTTATACCGCGAATATGCTGACACCGGTTGAAAACGGAAAAGATGGAGCCGTCTACGGGAAACGTACCGGCGCATGCTTTGAGACACAGTATTTTCCTAACGCCTGCAATACAAAATCGTTCCCCAGCAGCGTCCTAAAGGCCGGGCAGGCATATGAATTTGTAACAATCTATAAATTCCTTTGTAAATAGATGAGACAAAAAAAGACATTTTATAAAATGTCTTTTTTTACAGAGGAGAAGCCCGGTAGAGGGGGGAGGGTAGCTGCCGGGCTTGTTTTATGAAAAAAATTGTCTTGTACGCTATTTAATTAATGAATATTAATAAATTAATTCTTTGATGCTTTGTTTTTGTTTCTAAACATATTATACCCATTAAATATGATGTTTGTATGGATAGATTATGAACAAATTGTTAATAATTTAATCCGCTAACCTCCATAACTGTATATATTAAAATAAAAAATACCAAATTTTTATTATCATAGAATGAAATATCTGCTATACTATAAGAAAGCATAATACGGAATAATAATGGAGAGATTTTATATGGGATTTTGGATATTTATGCTAATTATGAATATTCTTGTACCAATTACAATGATTGGATTCGGTATGTATTTTCGTAAGACAGCTCCGAAGCAAATCAATTATGTATTTGGATATCGGACACGAATGTCTATGATAAATCAAGATACCTGGGAATTCGCACATCATCATTGCGGCAGGTCATGGTATATTACAGGATGGGTGATGCTTCCGGTATCCGTTATAGCCATGCTCTTTTTATTGGGAAAGGATATTGATGTAATAGGAAATATCGGTGCAGTCATCCTGTATATCCAATGTGTTCCGCTGCTGGGTAGTATTATTCCGACGGAGATAGCATTAAGAAAAACTTTTGACAAACAGGGAAAACGAAAAATATAACAGAGTTCAAATTTATTCATATTAGAAAGCTGCATTGTTTTTGTGATGTGGCTTTTTTAGCATTATAATCATATTATATTTTAGAAGGCAAAAAAACGTAATTCTTTTATATGAAATCCAACAAAGCATATGATACGTACATTTATACCAAAAAAAATGTAGGATAATGTTGTCGATACTGGTATAATTCAATTATTAGGAAGCAGTTACATCAATTGCAGAGTTTTATTTTGTGTCCTATGTGAATAATAGTAGTAACAAACATTTGGATTTTAAATATATAAGACTCATTCGATTATAGAAACAAGATAACAGCAGCATGGAGGATTTATATGGCAAATGTGTTTAAAAAATTAATCAGGAAGGAATTGGGTGAAATGGATTATCACCGTTATTCCTCTTTTATCAAAACCAATATAGATAACCGGTTAAGTGACAGTCAGACGATATTCAATGATATGTATGAAAAGTTAAAATATCGCGACCTTAGGTCTATATCAAAGATGCATAACAGATTGAATGATACAATGCTATTGGCATTTCGTATCAGTAAGAATTTTTTCTTTGCATTCATCTTCTACCTTTTAGCATCCGTATATTTGGTAATGAGGGGCATGGGTCCGGAGATTACAGTCATATCACTGGCACTGGTGAATATCTGCTTTGCCTACAAAATCTATGAGTTTATTTCGAATAAATTTTGTTATATCGATGCTCAGATTATTCTGGTATACAAAGCAGTATTGGACCGGATAATACTGAACGAACGTAAAAGTATGAGAGAAAAGTAATAAAGAAAATAAAAATAAGAAGGATAATAAAAGGGCAGGTCCTGTAAATCATATGATTTTAGGCTTGCCCTTACCGCATATTAACCTATAAGCAGATGAGCTTTTCTGATAATACTATAGTATTTAATGTTTTTCATTTATGGAGTTACATATTTTTTGACAGAATCATCAGCTTTTGTTATATTATTTAATATGAATAAAAAATACAAGTATGGAGGTAAGAAAGTGGGTACAAAATTATTCTCCATAAAATATAGAATATTTATTTATGTCATTACACTTTTAGTAGTTTTAACACTACTTCTTGGAATTCTGGCGATTTATCAAATAGAGGAAACACAGAATAATCTGGCAGAAAGCGAAAAAATGAACCTTCATATGATTATTTCCCGATTAGAAGATGAAACTTATCAAATAGAAAAATTCCTATATAATATGGTGCTTAATGACAATATAATACGTTCAATGGCTAGCAGACAAAGTGAAACTCAATTATATGCCGGCACATATGATTTACAGATGAATTTTGATAAACAGATTGATTATAATTGGGATTTAAACTTTTTGATTATATATAGTGAAGAAAACAAATATTATTACGCAAAAGATGAAGGGTTAGATGCACTTACCGTCAAGGAACAGATTTATCTTCGTAGAGCTGTCGAGAGGAGATTTATAAGATATTTTCTTGAAAAAAATGCGCGGCTGGGGAACTGGTTTGCTGAAGAGATTGGAGAACATGTATTTCTTTGTAGAATAACCTATAATCAGGGGATGTATTGTTCAGCGGCAATCAGCTTGGAAATGCTTGTACAATCACTGGAAGATTATTATAATCTTTCGAATGTACTTATGTTTCGTGATGGGGATAGAAATCTCACTAAATTGAATACGGAAGTCCAGGAAACTTTAGGAGAATGGACAGAGAATCGTTTTGGAATGGTACAATTAGGAGAAACAAAAAGATATATGGCAGTAAGTGAAGATATAAGAGGAATAATTTTGTCATATATAATACCTTATAAAGGGATTCTATATGTGCTAGGTTGGCCAACAATTTTGTTGGTTATTATAGCAATATTGTCAGTAACAAGCCTTCCGGTTACCTATTTGTATCTTAAACGAAATTTTTTCGTTCCTCTTGATAAGCTAGTTGATACAATGGATAGTATATCGACAGGGAATATGGAAGTGACAGCTGATGATACTTTTCGTTCCAAAGAATTTCGTCAGGTTAATCGAATATTTAATCAAATGATAAACCAGATTGTCAAATTGAAAATTGAACGATATGAAAGGGAGCTTGAAGCAAAACAAGCAAACCTGCAGTTTTTAAAGGCTCAGATTCGCCCTCATTTTTATCTGAATTGCTTAAAAAATCTTTATTCGCTGGCAAGTCAGAGAAAATACGATAATATGAAAGAGAGCATATTATTGCTATCAAATCATTTGCGGTATGCTTTCCAGCAACAAGGTGAAATGGTACCCCTGAAAGAGGAGATACGAT
>JAEZXP010000105.1 GCA_023419655.1 Bacillota bacterium
GCAGAGCTGGCGAAGGAGGAAACGGTAGAAGGAAAGATAAAAAGTATAGTGCATAATGAAAACTATGCCGGTCTGGTTCTTAAAGAGGATGGAGAAAATGCTGCAAAGCTGCTTTTATATGATTTAAAGGGCAAAAGGGTTCTGGAAATGAAGACGGATTTTGATTATAAAAGCATCTATCTTTCAGGAGATGAAATCATCCTGTTTAATGACCTTTCCTGCGTGATTTATAAAACGGACGGTAAGGAGAAGTTCCGATATACATTTACAACCAATATATCGGCACTATATCCAATCAACCATCTGGACCGGTATTATATGGTTAATCCACAGGAGATAATAGAGATAAAGCTGATAGAGTGACAGGGAAGAACATATTTTGCAGGTTTTTAAAAGAAAGGGGAGATTGTACATATGAATTTGATGCTGATTATAGTGTTGGGAATTATAATTTTAAATGCGTTGATAGGCCGTAAGGTGGGCTTAATAAAGATAGTATTTTCGTTATTTTCGTTTATCGTGGCTTTAACCCTTACGGTATGGATAAGTCCGTCGATTAATGGAATGCTAAAGAATAACGAATCATTTTATCAAAAAACCTCTCAGAAGGTAGAGGATATGCTGTTTAAGGGGAATGAGGAAAAGACCGAACAGGAGGACATCATCGAAGGTCTGCCGCTGCCTAAGTCGATTAAAGAATCGCTGCAGGAAAACAAGGCAAAGCAAGAGGCCAATATTAAATCTTATGTTGTCGACCATGTTACCGGAATTGTTATCAATGCATTGGCATTTGTCCTTACTTTTGTTATAGTATTTATTGCACTATGGGTTATCAGCATAGCCCTTAATATTATCAGCAAGCTGCCGATACTGAATCAGCTTAATAAGATGGCAGGTTTATTGGTTGGCGGATTGCAGGGCGTAATCATAGTCTGGATATTATTCGTGCTTTTGACGGTGTTCAGCGGTACCGAATTAGGAAAGAGTGCTATCGGGCAAATTAATGACAGCATAATATTAAGCTTTATTTATAATAAGAACTTTCTTTTAAATACTGTAATGAATGCTGTAGGAATGTTCTGACTTTATCATGATATACAATTTGACTAAACATTTATATGAAGGAGAATGCAAAGATGAATGAGGTATTAAGTAAGATTCAAATGATGGGTATTGTACCCGTAATCAAACTGGATGATGCAAAGGATGCCGTTCCTTTGGCAAAAGCCCTGTGTGACGGCGGACTTCCTTGTGCGGAGGTTACCTTTCGTACGGCGGCAGCAGAGGAATCCATACGGCTGATGAGGGAAGCGTTTCCCGATATGCTGATAGGAGCCGGAACCGTACTTACGACCGAGCAGGTTGATTTAGCGGTAAAGGCCGGCGCTACCTTTATTGTAAGCCCCGGACTGAACCCTAAGGTAGTAAGTTACTGTACGGAAAGAAATATCCCGGTTACTCCGGGTTGCTCTTCCCCCAGTGATATAGAGACAGCAATTGAGCTTGGCCTTGAGGTGGTTAAGTTCTTCCCAGCGGAAGCGGCCGGCGGCCTTGCTATGATTAAAGCCATGGCAGCACCTTATGTAAATATGAAATTCATGCCCACCGGAGGAATTAATGCATCGAATCTCACCTCTTATCTGGATTTTTCAAAGATTATTGCTTGCGGCGGAAGCTGGATGGTTAAAGATGAGCTGGTAAAAGCGGGTGATTTTGATAAGATTACAGAGCTTACCAGAGAAGCAGTTAATATGATGCTTGGCTTTGAGCTTCGCCATATTGGGATTAATGCATCGGATGAGAACCAGGCAGACCAGGTTGCAGGTTCATTTGAAAAATTATTCGGATTTACGAAGAAGCCCGGCAATAGCTCGATATTTGCAGGAACGGCAATAGAAGTAATGAAAGAGCCTTATCTTGGTGAGAAAGGCCACATTGCTATTCAGACAAATTATATAGACAGGGCGGTATTCCATCTCAAGCAGCAGGGATATACATTCAATGAGGAAAGCAAAAAATATGGTAAGAACGGCAAATTAGCAGCTATCTACTTGAATGGAGAGCTGGGAGGCTTTGCGGTTCACCTGGTTCAGAAATAATAACAGATATATAAAATAAATTATATTCAGCAAAAAGAGACTTCTTTTTAAAGAAGTCTCTTTTTGAAATATTTTAAATGTTGCAAATTGAATAAAAAATTAAAACAATACCCTTGACAATGCTTTGCTGATATGGTAGAATTAATTTTGCGCCTGTTAATAGGGGCAGCTGCTAAAAGAAATTATTTAGATGAATAATTTTCGAAAGTAGTTGACATAATACAGCAAGGATGGTAGAATAAGTCTTTGCAGGCAACAAAGAATTAACCGGCAAAAACCGCGAAATTTATTTTTCACGGATGCAATTGAACCTTGATAATTGAACAGTAAAACAACCCTGAAAATTCTAAAAATAGGAGCTTTTCACATGGAGCTCCAAAATAGATTTTCATTAAAGAAGTATCCACAAAACAGTAAAAGAAAAAACGGATTGCCAAAACAGTTGAGAAATCAACA
>JAEZXP010000120.1 GCA_023419655.1 Bacillota bacterium
ATTACACCCTATCTTCCTTCATGGCAAGGAAGGCGGCAAGACTTCCTCTTTTTCCATTGGTCTTTCTGTGGGAGAATAAAAGCTCACTGTTGCAGCAAGTGCATATCCCGCTGATATGGATATTGTCATTTCGCAGTCCTGCCTCCAGCAGTATTCTGCGGTTTGCTTCCCATAGATTAAGCTGATATCTGCCGCGGTGATTCTCTCTAAGGACAGGCATATCCCCATCCCCATCAGAAAAGGTCTGCTTAAATTCTGCGGCAACTTCCTCTCCCACTTCATAGCAGTCCGTACAGATAGACGGCCCTATCACAGCGATTATATCCTCTGGCCTGCTGCCAAAGGCTTTTCCCATCTCTTTCGTCGTTATATACCCGATTTTTCCTATCGTTCCCCGCCAGCCGGAATGGGAAAGCCCAATGGCTTTCTTTACAGGGTCCACAAAGAATAAGGGTACGCAGTCCGCGTATTTTGTCACCAGTGTAATACCGGGTTTATTCGTAATCAGTCCGTCAATTTCTTTATAGTCTTTTGGAGTATCAAAGCCCTTTCCCCTGTCCGCTTCGTCAACGATACGGATATTCAGCTTATGAACCTGGTCCGATACAACCAGGGAATGGGGGTCCACACCAAGACTACGGGAGATACGGATAAAGTTCTCTCTGATATTTTTCGGATTGTCACCATCAGGAGAAGAACCGCCTCCAAGATTCATGGAAGAAAAGAAGCCGGTGCTGACTCCTCCCAGCCTTGTGGAAAATCCGTGTATAATAAATGGAATCTTCGATAATGACGGAAATTCAATAAAAGGAACCTCACCGGAAGAATTTATTCTTCCATGGTTATTGTTGTCTGCAGCTGTCATATATATAACCTTTCCTTATCAAATACCTTCAAAGGCATTCTTAATAAGTGCGTATTTTCTATCTAATATCTCTACAATATCAAAACGGCAGGGTGTATCTGCGGATAATTTATGATAATTCATATAGGTTAAGGCGGTGCGGACAATTCTTCTTATTTTTCTGTTATCCACTGCCTCGGACGGAAATCCAAAGCCGCTGCCTGAACGGTATTTAACCTCTATAAAGCATAAGTATCCGTCAGACCTTCCGATTAAATCAATCTCTCCCAGTCTGCACCGAAAATTCTTCTCCAGAATACGATATCCCTGTTTTTCAAGAAATTTAGCAGCCTCTTCTTCAAATCTGGAACCAACCGCTCTCTTGTTCATACTTTACCTGCCATTTCGATAACATTATTTTATAAAATTTTGTTTTTGATACGGTCCATTCTGTCCACAAATAATAAAATTTCAGAAACAACCTCATACAGCTCCGGCGGAATATGGGAGCCAAGCTCCATTCGGGATAAGGTGTTCGCCAGAGACTCATCCTTATATATCGGAATATCCGCTTCCTGGGCTTTATTGGTGATTTTATCGGCCAGATAACCCCTTCCCGAAGCAATAATCTTAGGCGCAACCTCATTGGGGTCATAGGACAAGGCCACCGCTATCTTTTTATCATTGGTATGATTCTTTTTATCTGCGTTATTGTCGTTATTATTCAACCTAACCACTCCTGTCATAGGACTTACTAGAATGCAGCTGTATGACATTCCATACATATATGAGAGATTTTATTATATGTAATTCTTAATAAAGCTCATGCGGTGAATCGGCGTCGGACCTAACCGTTTAAGTGCCTGAATATGATCTGGGGAGCCATATCCTTTATTATCGGCAAATCCATAGCCCGGAAATACCTTGTCATAAGCAACCATCAGCCGGTCTCTTGTGACCTTTGCCAAAATACTGGCGGCGGCAATGGATATGCTTTTGGAATCTCCCTTGATGATGGGAACCTGCCGAATCGGTATATCCGGTATGGTGACTGCGTCGATTAATAAAACCTCCGGTTCAACCTTAAGATTGTTAACCGCCTGTTTCATGGCCTGAAACGTTGCCTGGAGAATATTGATTTCATCAATTTTATTGGGTGGGATGCTTCCGATACCATAGGATACGGCTGCTTTAAGAATATCGTCATAAAGCTCTTCACGCTTCTTCTCAGATAATTTCTTGGAATCATCGATATATAGAAGCTCACAGTCCTTCGGCAGAATAACGGCACCGGCCATGACCGGACCTGCAAAGGGTCCTCTGCCCACCTCATCGATTCCGCATATGTAGGAGCATTCTTCACAGCTTCGTTCGTAACGCTTCATGGCCTCTATCCGTTTAAGCTCCTCCTGATAAGCCGTAAGCCTTGATTGGTATTGGCGGCAAATATTAATTACACCGCTTCTCATATCCGATTGGTATTTTTCTATTAATACAGGCAGGCTATCTATATCCGCCTGCATAAATTCCAGCTTTATCTGAGCAATTTTTAAGCTTTTTGTGTTTTCTTCTGTAATCATTGCTGCCTCCGCTTCTGAATATTTCTTTCAGTCCTTACAGAACCTTTTCACCTATTTTTAGATAGTACTGCTGTAAATATCAGGCTTCGGGAAATTCCAGGGTTATATTTCCCAGCCGGACATTTCTAAAATCATCCAAAACCATCAGTGCCGCTCTGTCTATATCCGGTACATTGCCCTTCAAGAGACAGGAACGCTTTCGGGCAATCTCTTCCAAAACCTTCGCACAGTCATGGGACTTCTCCAAGCTTTCCTGAACCGGAACATGGTAGCGTTCATTTATTGCATTGGGATAATACTTGCTAAGGAACAAAATCAATTCCATTGAAAGCTCCGTCTTTTGAATAATATCGTCATTAATCGAGCCTATGAAAGCTAACCGCATACCGGCTGCGGGGTCCTCGAACTTGGGCCATAATATTCCGGGGGTATCCAGCAGCTCAATCTTACTGTTTAGCCGTATCCACTGCTTGCCCTTTGTTACGCCGGGTTTATTACCGGTCTTTGCAGATGCCTTTCCAACAAAGCTGTTAATAAAGGTGGATTTCCCGACATTGGGGATACCCACAACCATCGCACGAACAGGCCTGTTCATGATACCACGCCTTTTATCCCGTTCTATTTTTGCTTCGCAGGCTTTGTATACAATGTCCTTAATCTGATTTATACCTTGTCCATTCCTGGAATTTATCAATAAGGTATGATACCCTTTCTCCTGAAAATAGCTTTTCCACAGCTCATTATATTTCTTATCGGCCATATCGGATTTATTCAATAAGATTACCCTTGATTTGCTGCCTGCAAGGGTATCTATATCCGGGTTTTTACTGGACACCGGAATTCGGGCATCCACCAGCTCGATTACGACATCAATTAATTTTATATTTTCCTGCATCATCCGCTTGGCCTTTGCCATGTGGCCGGGATACCATTGTATATTCATTTTATTTGAATTATCTTCTCTTTTATCCATCCAAATCACTTCCTGATTATTTATTTTTCTCAGTATACTATTTTCTATTCCTGTGGCTCTACCAAGTTAAGCTTGCTTACAAAATTAAACGGTGACAGGCGTATAAACGCTTTTCCGATTATATCATCCCTTGTTATATTCCCTATACTGGCAAACCGGCTGTCTTCACTATTGTTCCTGTTGTCTCCAAGAACAAAATATTCGTTTTCCTCTAATACTATTTCTTCCCCCGCCAAGCCGTAATTAATCATCGGCTCTACCTTGACGATATCATCAAGAACCTCTCCGTTGACATAGATTTTATCATCCTCCATGAGAATCGTTTCTCCCGGAAGTCCAATAATACGTTTAATGTTATAGAAGCTATGCTCCTTGCCGCTTTGTTTAAATACAATGACATCAAAACGCTTGGGGTCTGATAACCGATAGGAAAACTTATTGATGATAATCGGTTCATTGGCAGCAAGGGTATTATTCATTGAATTTCCTATCACATTTGTCTTCTCTATACAATAATAAACAATAAAATATGCCAGAAATATAACTGCGGCAATCTGTGCAGCCCAAATAAATACTTCGATGAGTATCTTCATGATTACCGGTTTTTTGCTTTCCTTTTCAAATTCAAACTCCAATTCTATTCACCTCTTCTATGACCTTTGCGTATTCTTTTCGTCCTTGTACTATTGTACATTCTATCATAGATTCCTGATTTAGGACACTATTTTATTCCCCATATTTTGCTCTTGAACTTCTTATTCAATAAAAAAGGACGATACCTTAGGTACGTCCTTTTCCGAAATTATCTTAATAATTCTTTTACCTTCGCCTTCTTACCAACTCTGTCACGGAGATAGAACAGCTTCGCTCTTCTTACCTTACCGCGTCTTGTAACTGTAATTCTATCAATACTGGGACTGTGAAGGGGCCAGGTCTTTTCAACACCCACACCGCCGGAAAACTTTCTTACGGTAAAGGTTTCTCTTGAACTACCGTTCTGTCTCTTTATTACAGTGCCTTCAAATACCTGTAATCTCTCACGGCTGCCTTCTTTTACTTTTGCATACACCTGAACTGTATCTCCAACTTTAAAATCAGTTAAATCAGTTCTCAGCTGTTCTGCTTCAATTTCTCTAATAATATCGTTCATTTTGTGACCTCCTGTTTATTTAGATGTTCATAATACAGTATGTAACAGAGGACCATCCATCTCACAACATCTTACTCTATCATAGAAAGCGATAGAAAGCAAGTATTATTTTCTACTTTGTCATTGTATTTGAACCCAATTGAAACGTAATCTTTACCGGATTATGGTCCGAATACAAAAAACCATTATCAACCGTTTGAATGTCCACAAGCTTCATATTATCTGATACTAAAAATCCATCCACTATCGTGACAAAAGAAACATTTTTTTCATAAGGACTATCCGCATTTCTGCAAGACGGCGAAAGCTGCAAGGTTTATGAATATATATCAAAGTTCTTTTGGAATATCAGACGGGTCAGATATTCCCGCTCTTCTTCCGTAAGATTGGCATTTTCAAGCAAATCGGGACGTCTCTCATATGTCCGTATAATGGATTGCTCTCTTCTGAATTGTTCAATATTGGCATGATGACCGGAAAGCAGTACCTCCGGAACCTTGCGTCCCATAAACACCTCGGGGCGGGTATACTGCGGATATTCCAAAAGATTGTCCATAAAGGTCTCAAATTCTGATGAATCATCATTATTAAGAACTCCGGGAATCAGTCTGGAAATCGCATCAATCATCACCATGGCAGGCAGCTCTCCGCCGGTAAGAACATAATCTCCGATAGAGATATTATCTGTAACAATCATTTCAAGTACCCGTTCATCGATTCCCTCATAATGGCCGCATAAAAATATCAAATCTTCTTCCATGGAAAGCTCCTGGGCCATATTCTGATTGAATACTCTGCCCTGGGGTGTAACATAAACTACCCTTGGCTTCGTATAGGTATCCTGGTCATCTTTCGATAATTTAATATGGTTCGCCAGATATCCATACGCTTTATATACCGGTTCTGCCTGTATAACCATACCTGCTCCGCCTCCATAGGGATAATCATCAACACGATTATGCTTATTCCCGGCAAAGTCCCGTATATCGACTGTATTTAAAGAAATTAATCCTTTTTCTATCGCTCTTCCTGTTATGCTGGTCTTTATACCTGATTCAATCATTTCGGGAAACAATGTTAGTACATGAAAATTCATCTATTCTACCGTACCTTTCCTAAAGGTTATCTGTCTTCTATAACAATCCATCCATTAAATGCACTGTGATTTTTTTATTTGCCGTGTCCACGTCCAGAATACATTCTTTAATGGAAGGAAGCAATATCTCTTTGTTATCCTTTGTCTTGACAATATAGATATCATTCGCCGCCGAGGTAAGAATCTCAGTTAAAATACCAAGCTTATTGCCATCTTCGGTATACACCTCGGAATCAATGAGGTCAAAAATAAAATATTCATCCTCATCTAATTCTATCGCATCCGCTCTTGGTATTAAAAGGTCCTTGCCTTTGTACTTTTCAATGTCATTGATATCATTGATATTCTTAAATTTTAATATAAGGAGATTCTTAAAACATTTCACTCTTTCGATTTCCAGGGGGATATATTCCTTCCCTGTATCCAGATATACCTGCTTTAAATCTTCGAATCGATTCATATCATCCGTTGTCGGGAAAACCTTAACCTCTCCCTTGATTCCATGGGTGGTTGTAATTACACCGACTCTCAGATAATTCTCCATATCCATTGTACACCTCATTCCTGTGCATAGGTTGATAGTGAAACAGGCTGTTGTATAATGATATTAGGGTCTTGTATCTTCCTAATACCATTTTACAA
>JAEZXP010000261.1 GCA_023419655.1 Bacillota bacterium
GAAATCCTGGTCGTATCGCAATTCACCCTGTATGCTGACTGCAGAAAAGGAAACCGGCCGGATTTTATAAAGGCAGGCTCCGCCGGAAAGGCAGAGGAGCTGTATGAATATTTTCTGGAGCAAATCAGGGACAGAATGGGCAAGGTACAAAGCGGTGAATTTGGGGCGGAGATGAAGGTATCGCTTGTTAATGACGGGCCATTTACCGTTATTTTGGATGAGGACCTGATAAAAATTTAACTAAAATTTAATCTGACTCTAAAGTAACCTGATAAATTTTGGTTTAAAATAGTATCTGAAGTTATTTTGATATTACTAAAATTAAATGATAGGTGGGATGATATGATTCAAATTAATGAACTTACAAAGGTTTATAAGCTGACGAAGAAACAGATGATGGAGAACAAAACCAAGAAGAACATGATGAAGGCAGTAGATAAGCTCAGCTTGGTTGCAAGGCCTGGAGAAATCTATGGACTTCTCGGACCGAACGGGGCCGGAAAGACGACTGCCCTTCGTTGTATTGCCACATTGCTGAACCCCACTCAGGGGGAGATTGCGGTAAAAGGCTATGATACGGTTAAGGATTCCGAGAATGTCAGAAAGACAATCGGATTCTTAACGAATGAGATAAAGCTGGACCCCCAGTTTTCTCCGAAATATATGTTTGGCTTCTTCGGAAGGCTTCATGGGCTGGATGAAAAAACGATTGAAGAAAGAAGAGAAAAGCTGTTTTCGTATTTTGGAATTAAGGACTTTGAAAATAAGAAAATTGAGGAGCTTTCCACAGGTATGAAGCAGAAAGCCTCCATCGCCGTAAGCCTGGTTCATAATCCGGATGTGGTTATATTTGATGAGCCGACCAACGGACTTGATATTGTAACGGCAAGAAATGTGACAGACTATCTGAAGCTCTTAAAAAGTGAAGGAAAGACGGTTATTATCTCCACACATATTATGACAGAAGCGGAGAAGCTGTGCGATAGAATCGGTATCGTCATAAAGGGTGTTCTGGTGATGGAAGGAACCCTGGCGGAAATACTGGAAAAGACCAATGCCGCAGACCTTGAGGATGCATTCTTTGAATTGTTTAAAATACATAATAAGGAGGAGGAATAAGATGGGCGGAACAAAAAATATTATCAAAAAAGAATTAACAAGAGTATTTACGGATAAGAAATTAATCATCAGCTTATTCATTCTTCCCGGAGTCCTTATTATGGTGATGTACAGCATAATGGGAGGTCTGATATCGAACATGGAGGAGGATATCGAGACAAATATTCCCACCGTATACATTCAGAATGCACCAGAAGACCTGAAGCATGTAATAGAAGCTGTTAAGTTTGCAGGCGATATAACGTACATGAATTCATCGGATTCAATAGAGCCCATTAAGGATGAAATATTAAAGGGCAATATCGAACTGTTAATTGTATTTGATGAGGGCTTTAGCACAACGGTTCAAAGTTATAAAGAAATTGGGGACCCTATACCGGAGGTCCGGACCTTTTACAATCCTTCTGAGGAATATTCCAATGCTGCAAGAGGTAATTTTACGGGATTGGTATTAAATACTTATCAGCAGTCGTTGCTTGCAGAGAGACTGGGTAATATCGAACAGCTTCAGGTATTTTATATCGACCGTGATGCCGAGGCAGGAATACTTGTTGATGAGAGTAAGGCCAGCGGAAAGTTTTTATCCATGCTTCTGCCGTTTTTGATTAATATCATGCTGTTTCAGGGAGCCATGAGTCTTGGTATGGATTCCATAACCGGTGAAAAGGAGAGAGGCACGCTGTCCAGTATGCTGCTTTCCCCTATCAAGCGGCGGGAGATTGTATTTGGAAAGCTGATTTCCCTGGGTATATTGACAAGCCTGTCAGCGGTTATCTATACAGTATCCGTTGTTATAGGGATTCAAAATCTGTCCGGCGGAGCAATGGGAGGAATGATGAGCATCAAATTCACCCCGGTTCAGATTATTCAATTGTTCGCTCTGCTGATTGTATTGGTATATCTCTATGTAGCGCTGGTAGCCTTGGTAGCTGTCTATGCCAGAACCCAGAAGGAGGCGGGCACCTATGTTACGCCCCTGTATATACTGGTTATGCTGGGAAGTATTATGACGATGTTCTCCAGCGGAGGAGAAAAAGGAATTGAACATTATGCAATTCCTGTTTATAATGGAGCCATAGCGATGCAAAAGCTCCTGGTCGGAGAACTTAGTATGGCGCAATTCGGGGTAACGGCCGGCTCACTGGCGATTGTAGCTTTTCTGATAACGACACTGATAACAAAGGCATTTAATAGTGAAAGAGTTATGTTTAATGCATAATAGTATTGGATTGCCTTGGGAGGAAGGGATATATGCCGACAATATGGGATGATTTGCTTATTATACTTGTGCTTTTGATACCCTTTCTGCTGATACAGGTATTCCTGTCTTCAAGAAGAAGACTGTTCTGGGGATTTATAGCACCGGCCTTATGGTCTGTATTGGGAGTATGGATGATTATCAGCAATCATAAGAATGACAGCACGTATATTACGGAGCTGATAATCTTCTATCTGGCGGGTGACTTGATTTTTGTAGGAATCCTGCTTCTTATAAGGTATTTTAAAAGGAAAAAGAGGAATACATAGAAGTATGAAATAATTTAATAATCAGTAATGTTAAAATGTGGCTGTTGCATTGAACAGGGTATAGTATACCTGATTTAATGCAACAGCCACATTCATATGCCGGGGTTTATTAAATTAACATCAAATTGCAGGTATATACTTGGATGTTTATACAATATATATTATATAGAAGCTAAAAAGAGGTGTTATATGAATGATTCCGGAAGACAGAGAGAGAATTGTCAGTGAAGATTATGCGGATCTTATTGTTGAATATAATGGAGATGTAAGTGTATTTGACCAATTTCCTGATAGCACGGTTCAGATTGTTAATATACAGTATGCTTTTGTCCATGTGCCAGTAAGCTTTATAACACAAGATATTGTATATAGATTTGGATATGGGATACTGCCGACCTGCTTTGGGATTATCAGTGAATCCAGCCTGGAATCCTCCGGCGTATTTCAGTTGAGAAATATACCTATCTTTAATCTGAGAGGGAGAGGTGTCTTGATAGGTATCATTGACACAGGAGTGCAATATACCAATCCGGCCTTTCTTTATGCTGATAATACGACAAGGATTGTATCCATCTGGGATCAGACAATACAAAGCGGCAATCCTCCGGTAGGTAAGGAATACGGTACGGAATACACCAGGGAGCAGATTAATGAAGCGCTGCAAAGCGAGGACCCCTTATCCATTGTTCCGAGCACGGATGATAATGGACATGGTACCATGCTGGCAGGAATTGCAGGGGGCAATGAGGTTCCGGGAAGTAACTTCTATGGCGTTGCTCCGGATGCGGAATTTGCGGTTGTGAAGCTAAAACCGGCGAAACGGTTTATAAGGGACTTTTTTTATATTGCTGAGAATGCAGTATGCTTTCAGGAAACCGATATATTTCTCGGGATGATACATCTGTACGAATTATCTATCCGGCTTCAGCGTCCCATAGCCATATGTATAGCACTTGGAAGCTCCCAGGGAGCTCATGACGGGCTGGGGACGTTAAGTACATATGTATCGGGAAGAGCGGCCGCCACCGGAATAGGAATCGTAATTGCCGCAGGCAATGAGGGGAATAAGAGGCGGCATTACAGTGGAAGAATCAACCCCGCTACAGGCTATGATACGGTCGAGCTGAATGTCGGTGAAGGTGAACCGGGGTTTTCGATGGAGCTTTGGGGAAGCGCCCCTGATATCTATTCCATCGATATTTTGTCTCCACTGGGAGAATATATTCCGAGAATTGCAGCAGGAAGGGATGACCACAGGGTTATTTCTTTCATTTTTGAAGCAACCATCATCTATGTTGATTATCAGATGGGAGAGTCGCAAAGCGGGGAACAGCTTATCCTGATACGTTTTGAAGACCCAAGCCCCGGTATCTGGCGTTTTAATGTATATGAAAGAGGCGGTCTGAACCTGGGCTTTAATATATGGCTGCCGATGGAGGGGTTTATTTCTGAGAATACGTATTTTATTCGTTCCGACCCTTACACGACCATTCTGACGCTGGGAAATGCAGACAATCCTTTAACCGTAACGGCTTATAATGATGCAGATGACAGCCTATATATTAGTTCCAGCAGAGGATATACAAGAATAAACAGAATAAAGCCGGAAGTGGCGGCTCCGGGTGTGGATGTAATTGGTCCCACATTAGATGGAAGCTTTGCTGCGTTTACGGGAACCAGTGTTTCTGCCGCCCATACAACGGGAATAGCCGCGCTGATATTTGAATGGGGTATCATAAGAGGAAACCTTACCGCTATGAGTACGATTGAGATAAAAAACCTGATTATCAGAGGGGCGAGAAGAAATGCAGATATCGTATATCCGAACCGGGACTGGGGATATGGAATCCTTGACATATTTAATGTATTTGATGCTCTTAGGGGAGGTATTGGCTTATAAATTTTATATAGTAAATCATCTGATTATTGAAAGGAGCATCCCATGACCATAGATGATAGAGAGAGAATTATAGGTGATGAATATTTTGACTTAATTGTTGAATATAGAACCAATCAGAGAATCATTGATATGTTTGAGAATAGTACTGTCCATGTGATGAATGACATATATGCGGTATTGCACGTTCCGGTAGACGAGTTTACACGGAACCTTCCGAATATCCGTTATTCAGAGATTCCGGAGATATTCGGACTGACGGATGAGACGAGTTTTAATGCCTCCCGGATATTTAGTCTTCGGAATACACCGGGATTTAATCTGAGGGGGGAGGGGGTAATTATTGCAATCATTGATACGGGTATTGATTATACGAATCCTGTTTTTATCAGGCCCGATGGCTCCAGCAAAATTCTGTATATCTGGGACCAGTCCATTCACACGGGACCTTCTCCGGAGGATGCGAATTTCGGAACCATCTATACCCGTGAACAAATTAATCAGGCATTCGCATCAGAAACCCCTTTTTCCGTTGTTCCCAGCAGGGATGAGGTCGGCCATGGAACCATGCTGGCCGGGATAGCAGCAGGAAATGATGTGCCGGAGCAAAACTTTTATGGTGTGGCACCGGATGCGGATATTTTGATTGTTAAGCTCAGGCAGGCAAAGCCGCCAGAAAGAGAATTTTTTATGGTACCGGAGACCAGTATTTGTTTTCAGGAAAATCATATTATGTGGGGAGTGCAATACTGCAATGATGTAGCCAGAGAGCTTAACCGGCCGATGGTCATATGCCTTGGACTGGGAACTTCCCAGGGCGGAAACACAGGACGTATGCCTCTGGATGTGGTTGTAAATATTATAGCCGACCTGCCTGACAGGGCGATTGTAATTTCGGCAGGAAACGAAGGAAATGTGGGCCGGCATTATTATGGCGTCATTGACCCATCCATAGGCAGCAATATCGTAGAACTGAATGTCGGAGAAGATGATACTGAATTTTCCTTAGAATTATGGGGAAATCCTCCGGGAATATATTCGGTAGATGTCCAGTCGCCTACAGGGGAATATATCTCAAGGATTCCTCCGGGTATAAGGGTAAGCAGAGTGGTTTCATTTGTATTTGAACCTACATTAATCCATATCGATTATCAGACGATTGAATCCCAGACGGGGGACCAGCTGATTCTTTTCCGGTTTGAAAATGTTTCTCCAGGTACCTGGAGATTTAATGTCTACGGACAGGGCGACCTGGCTACGGGATTCCATATGTGGCTGCCCATGGGGGACTTCATAACAAGAGAGACATATTTTATCCAGCCCAATATCTATACAACCATTCTTTCTCCTGGAACGGCCAGTTTACCGATTACAGTAACTGCCTACAATCCTCTTAATAGCAATTTATTTGTAAATTCCAGCAGAGGATATACCCGTAACAATACGATAAAGCCTGAGATAGCAGCACCGGGAGTGAACTACCTGGCCCCTACGCTTGGACATGGCTTTGCACCCTTTACAGGGACCTCCATATCTGCGGCCCATACGGCAGGAATAGCAGCCTTGATGCTGGAATGGGGAACTGTACGGGGAAATGACCCGGGTATGGATTCGG
>JAEZXP010000175.1 GCA_023419655.1 Bacillota bacterium
AAAAGATTCCTTTCAGATATCCTTGCACAATATTCAATTTTTCTTCGACTGTATATTTCCTATACATAAAATACCCCCTAAGTAGATTTTGGTTATTTACCTTGTCTACTTAAGGGGTATCATATCAGTAATGCCTATGTACTCTTTTATAATTTTGTAACGGCCGGTTTTATTTATCCCATTATTTGTACCACTTCTTTATAACTTCCTCCGCCTTTTTCAGATGAATATTAAAGCCGGTGTCCTTCATGGCCTCTTCTCTCGTATCATAGATTTCAATACTCCAATCCCACCAAAAAGCTCCGGCAAACCAGGGCCTGTCATGGAATGCCTCCAGACAGGACTCATAAAAGGCCGCCTGCTCATCCTCATTCCATGGGAATTCCTGATGAACAAAATCCCATGGCATCATGGCACAGCCTTTGGCACTTCTGCAGCCGATTTCCATAAAAATAATCTGCTTATTCAATCTTTTGCTGAGTCTGTCCATATCTGTATCAATTTTTTTCCATGCACCAAGCATATTTTCCTTCGAATCGGACGGCTTCTTTCCTACCCTGTAATAAGCACTTGTTCCGATATAATCCACGGCATCAAACCATCTTACTTCATCTTCTCTTCCATGGTTGGTATTGTACACAAGGGGCCCGTTGTATCGTTTACGAACCTCCTTTATCAGCTTCCTCCAGTGCCCTTCCTTTCGCTCCGTACCGCTCATTTCGCAGCCTATACAGAGCATTTCACAGCCTGTATCCTGTGCCAGCTCGCTGTAATGACATAAAAATGCACCGTAGGATTCAAACCATCTATCCCAATATTTATCTCTTCCCATCATGTCTTCATCAGGAAAGTCGATATATGCCCTCCACATACCGTCCTCACAATTGATAACCGGCTTTAAGCACACCTTTATTCCCCGCTCATGGGCCCTGCTAATGGCAAATATCAAATCTTTATCGGCAATTGTGGACCTGTAATCATAATAGATATTCGTAGATGAAAAACTTTGCTGCGTCACGGGAAAGGATAAGCACATCCAGTTTATCCCCAAATCAAAAAGCTTGTTCTGGGATTCTACTGCTTTATCTGTCCGATATGCTCCCCTTCTTGCCATCCAGCCATATGTAAAGCCTTTAATCCACATTCGGTTCCCCCTTCTTATTCTAAGAAAATAATGTACATCCCATCTTTTTAAGCTTCTCTATTCTATTATAAATATCCTCTTCCCTGCACTTAAAATACTCCGCAAGACAGGGTATGCACAGATAGTCCCTTGCATTTCTGTTAACCAGTCTCAAATAGATGGCGATTTCATCTCTTACTAATTTTTTATTACAATTCTTACAATATTTATTATAATCCATCCTTTAACCTATCCCAAAAGCTTTACAGGCTTTGCTCTGAACACTTTGCAGTGATGGGGCTCCAACTTACAGGTATAATGTTCTGTAAATACACCTGCATCCTCATGTTCCCAAACATCTCTAAGCTGCAAGCCATAGCCTGATGCTATACCAAGTCCCATATCCCAAAATTGCAAGGAGCCTTCTCCGGCCGAATCACCCATATTAAAGAAGCCTATTCCAAAGCTGCCGTCTGACATAGGCTTTACATATATCTTGACGTCACTGTTGTTCCATTGCTCCATACTGTATGCCTGCCGGCCTTCCGGGTCCTGGTTTATTGCAATTATTTCTTTATTTGTCAGGATAGTTCTTGTTGCCTCGTTCATATTACGGATATCGCAGCCAATCATAAGCGGAGAGTTCATTACACACCACAAAGAGAAGTGGGTTTTATATTCTTCATCCGTACATCCGCCTAAGGCAACATTCCCCTTGCCATACATCCCTACGACCAGCATATCGATATCATTGTAGCAATACGGGGAGCTATAGCATTCCTTATTCCATTGGCTTAAGGCGATATTCTTGATGGACTCCCAATTATCCTGTATATCCCCTGTAGAACGATACATGTGGGCTCCTGTGGCACGAATCCATTCATGCGTATTGTCACTTCCCCAATTACATGCTGAGAACAATATGTCTCTTCCGCTGTTTTTAAGCGCGGTTCCCATTCGCTTGTACAGAATGTGCCCCGGAATATGATGAGGTTTGTAGCAGTAATCATATTTTAAGAAATCTACACCCCAGTCTGCAAAGGTCCGGGCATCCACAAATTCATGCTCCAGACTGGAGGGATGCCCGCCGCAGGTCATGGTTCCGGCACAGGAATACATACCGAATTTCAGCCCATTTGAATGAACATAATCCGCTGTCGCTTTCATACCGCTTGGAAATTTATCCGGGTCTGCTACCAGACATCCGTTATCATTCCGTTTTTTTAGTGACCAGCAATCATCAATAACCAGGTATTGATATCCGGCCTCCAAAAGACCGGTATCCTTCCAGATATCCGCTGTCTCCTTAATCAATTCCTCGGATATCTCCCAGCCAAAGGTATTCCATGAATTCCATCCCATCGGGGGTGTCTGTGCTAACATACGGTTTCTCCCTTCCTATGCGGTTATTATCGACGCCAGATAAAACTCCCTGTTCCCGGCTTCCTTTATTATGGTTATTTCCACCAGGTGCATGTCAAACCCTCTGTCATATATAATCTCATGAAGATACAGGCAGTCTCCCCAATCCTCATCAAATTCAGAGTCAAGAATAATCGCTTCCTCTTCCTTTTTATCCAGTACAAGTTTTGCTTTGGGCGATTTACCTTTCGCATATTTTCGATACAATACTGCCAGAGTGGAATATTCTGCATAAAAGCTTATCTTACTGCCTTTCGTGCTTGCATACCACCCATTTTTGAATACATCCCCCCATCCTTTCTTCATGGCTTTATCCTTTTTAAAGCCATGAAGCACTGAATCCATATTCCGGTTGTTCCATAATACTGAATCCCTGTAGCGATTCCTTGTAATGGGCCGTTCGGGAAACAGATAATCCTTGTCCGCATCCAGGTTATTGACTATTCTGTCATATACGGCTTCCATCAGATTAATAATAACCTGGGATACCAGGCCATGCCCCTTATCATTTGGGTGAAGTCCGTCAGGGGTAATTTCCTTTGCCGCAATTCTTCCGGCTTGAATCTCAGCGTATATGCTGTCTTTTATACTGATTATAGGCAGGTTATAGTATATACCCACCCTGTTATGTATCTCCTGTGCATTTATTCCGCTATTATAATCGACGTTATTTATCAAAATAACGGAAGGGCCACATGCATCTGAAAGTATCCGCCGAATCAACCCTTCATATGTTTCCATGTATTTTTCTTCATTGCTGTCATTTACACTAAACTCCACAAAAACCACATCCGGATTGTAGCATAGCAAATCCTCCGATACCCTGGCCACGCCAAATCTTGATGTAGTGGCACCAATCCCGGCATTGATATAGTCCACCTGTGACATCGGGAACTTTTCTCTCCACCAGTTATAGACCAGATAGGCATAACAAGTATAGGGTGTACCTGATAAGGAGCCCGCTGTTATTGACCCTCCGATAAACCCTATCCTTATTGTCTTACCCTCCATGGCCTTTCGCATCGCCTTCTGTATGGGGAAAAGATTGCCATAGTTGATAATTCCTCTGTCACATACTGTCTTCCACTCTGTTGGTTCATATAATATAGTAGAGCTCATACAGCATAACCATCCTTACTGTGCATTGTTGTGCATACTTTGATTAATGGTTTTGTTAGAAGATTCTCTGAATATTATTTCTACACCTATATATATTATCTCCTTGGGGAAATTAGGATTCTTTAGCCTCCACATAAGCTGTTGTACCAGCCTTCTGCCAAGCCTTTGATTGCCCACACGGACTGTCGTAAGAAAGGGTTCCACCTTTGACATCTCCTCTACATTATCATATCCTGTAACCGCCACATCCTTCGGTACGGACAGCCCTCTGGTATTTAGATAACGCATAACAAATAAGGCAATATCATCGTTTGCACATACAATAGCCTCCGGAATATAAGGAAATCTCGAGATAGCCTCCTCGACTTCCTCCTGCTTGTAGAATTTCGTATTGGCATGATAGGTAGCAATAATATCCTTATCCGGCCGGATTCCCGCCTCCTCAAGAGCCATGAAATATCCCATATAACGGTCGTGAATCGTTTTGCAATATGTAATATCACCGATAAAGCCTATTTTTTTCATACCTTTTTCAATAAGATTTGCCGTGATTTTCTTCATGCTTTCTTTGCTTTCACAGATAACGATATCACCGTAGGAAGCAATATCCTGAAGGTTGCTGGGAGCATCTAAGAATACGATGGGGATATTATGCTTCATAATTTGGTCGACATAGTCCTTGGAAAATACACTAAGAATAATCATTCCGCTTATATCTGTCTGCAAATCCAAAGGCAGCACAAGATTCTTTTCATCCTCTTCACTTATAAAATTAAACTGCAGCTTACAGCCGTATGTATTTAATTCATCCGATATACCCATGATTATGCTATTCCAAAATACCGATATCTCTCTTCGGGTAAGAACGACGATGGTTTTCGTCTCATCCATCTTATTGCGCAGCTTAAATTGATTCAATACGACAGGTGATAATTTCGAATACCCCATTTCATATGCTTTCTCTATTACGATATATCTTGTCTCATAGGAAACGGTATCACTGTTATTCAGAGCCTTTGCCACTGTATTTCTTGAGAGATTTAGCTCTTTGGCCACATCTTGAATTGTTACCTTCTTCATGCTATATGTTCTCCATTCTTTCTGGTGTCTTTAAATTGCAATTCATCTATGTCTATCCATCAATATGTTATTTTATATACATAAGTTTGTGGCAAGGATTCATTCGGATATAATTTCTCTTTCATAGACTATGCATTATGTTTGCATAAAGAGTTCATATCCATCTGTAACGCACTATATATTGCATAATAAAAGTTTACTATATAATGGGGAATAATTCAAGAATAATTTTGTAATGGCAGGCTGGCCATCATACAAATGACAGAATTAATTCCATATTCCCTTTTAATCTGAATGCACCATAACCATAAGGAAGTATAAAGTGGTCTCCCTTTGATATATTCATGCCGTCAATCTTTCCTTCCCCATCAATAATACTGATATTCATAAAATCCTTATCCTGAACAAAATCCTGTTCCCCATGGAGGCTGATTTTCTCTACGGTATAATAATTGCAGCTGATAAGCCTCCTGATTTCACTGTCTGTATTCTTAATTGTATCACCATCTGTGCATACATCTTCATGGGGACATTGAATTACATCGATACTCTCCTTCATATGCAATTGTCTTGGCTTTCCCTTATCCAGTCTTTTGTAATCGTAGAGCCTGTATGTAATATCACTATTTTGCTGGGTTTCAAGCAGCAAGGTTCCTGCCTTGATTGCATGGACGGTTCCCGGTGTAATCTGAAAAAAATCACCCTTATGGATAGGACACACCCGTATCAGCTCCTCCCATTTTTCCTGCTCTATCATGCTCCTTAACTCTTCTTTGTCCCTGGCATTATGACCTATCACAATCTTTGCCTCCTCGTCACAGTCCAATATATACCAGCATTCTGTTTTTCCAAAAGCACCGTTCTCTTTTGCCGCCGCATAGAAATCATCCGGATGTACCTGAATACTAAGGTCCATCTTTGCATCAATGATTTTTATAAGCAGAGGGAATGACCTTTCTTTTCTGTTTCCGAACAACTCTCTGTTATGCTCCCATAGTGTGCTCAAACTTTTCCCCTTATATCTGCCACTCTTAATGATACAATCTCCATTTTGATGGGCACTGATAGCCCAGCACTCTCCTGTATGTTCATCGGGAATTGAATATCCGAACTCCGTTCTTAATCTCTCTCCACCCCATATCATCGATTTGAATACCGGTTCCATAAAGAGTATTTCCTTCATACCTTCCTCCCATTCTGCCGCCGACACCTCCGGCCCATCTAAACAATACTTTCTCACATTATACAGATTTTAGGCAAAAAAAACAACGGCTTATGCCGTTGTTTGATTGTTTCTATCTAAGAATAATACTCCTGATACTTTTTATATTTTCTATTATTGTAACCATATTGCTTACCTTCATTATCAAATTTGTTAAGTACGGCACCTAATATTTTGCTTTGTGTCCTTTGCAGCTGCAAAATTGAACGCTGGGCAAATTTATAGCTTATGGCATTGGCCTCCACTACCAGAACCACTCCGTCACACTGCCTGGCTATAATCGCACTATCAATAACGCTGCCTATCGGGGGCGTATCAATGATAATATAATCATATATCTTTCGAAATATTATCAGCAAGTCCCCAAAATTCTCTCCATCAAGCAGCTCCGCCGGATTAGGAGGAACCGCTCCCGCAAATACCACATCCAGATTCTCAATATTTGTTCCATATACAATTTCTTCAATTTTATTTAGTCCGGACAGATAATGCGTTAATCCCATCACATGCTGGTCCGGCTTATATCTCCCTATTATTACTGACTTTCTTAAATCTGCATCAATAAATACAACTTTTTTATCACATTCGGCCAGGGAACGGGCCAGGTTGAACGAGACATTTGATTTCCCTTCATTCGGTATACAGCTTGTGATGCATATTGTCTTTATCTCACTTCCGCAAAATTGAATGTTCGTTCGAAGCGATTTATAAGCTTCATTGACACAGAAGCTTAAATTTGATATCTTTTTCAAATTAACAGTATGTAGCATTCGTATACTCCTTTAATTCCGTAATTCAACGGTTATTTTACATTTTTTACCTTTAGTTGAATTATATCTCAGAGGTATTCTGAACGCAAGGAACATATGTAAAAAAGAAGGACATCTTGTTTACAAGATGTCCTCTTTTATTTTATAAGTTTATTATTCTCTACTTAAAATGACGCTGAATGACTTAAAACCATATATGAATACAGAACATAATGAACAGAAAAAATATAATCAAAAATATTGTTCCGATTAATAACCCGCCCAATGTAGCACTCGCTGTTATTCTTCGAATTTCCTTCTTGCTAAGCTCAGGTACGGGCATCTTACTTTCCTCATATAAAGGCTTAACCGGAATATCCCATCGCATAACATTATGCGGCTGCATGCCATCAATATTCATATCAGCAATCACCCTGTTGTCATCCTCTTCTTCATTTCTTTTTATATCTCTATCATCTTTCCTCATATTTTCCTCCATCCCTGCGCATGTTTTAATGGCTCGCTTGCGAGACTATGCGCATACCAAAGTTTGTGCCGAGGATTACGCAGGCACAAAACTTATAAGGTTGAAAGTGTTTCTCTTTCAACCTTTATCCTTTCAATCTATCAAAGCTGCATCAAAAATACATGCATACAGACATAAGTATCACCGGAATGGAGGAAAATATGACAAGCTATAAAGCCTTCCAATTAATCATATAAATGACAGGCTACAAAATGGTCTTTCTCCATCTCCTTCATTTCAGGTACGACCGTCTTACATATCTCCATGCAATGGCTGCATCTTGTATGAAACTTACAGCCCTGCGGAGGATTTGCAGGTGATGGAATATTCCCCTCCAGGATAATTCTGTTCATTTTTACATCAGGGTCCGGAGCAGGAACCGCACTTAATAGTGCCTGTGTATATGGATGCAGCGGATTTCTAAAGATATCTTCCTTATTGCCATATTCGACCATGCTTCCCAGATACATTACACCAACGGTATCGGATATATGCTCAACAACGGACAAATCATGGGAAATAAACAAATAGGTAAGATTTCTCTCCTCCTGCAAATCCTTAAGCAGATTAATAATCTGTGCCTGAATAGACACATCAAGGGCTGATACCGGCTCATCACATACGATGAATTCGGGATTAACGGCCAGTGACCTTGCAATACATATTCTCTGTCTCTGTCCGCCGGAAAATTCATGGGGATAACGGTCCTTGTGGTAGGACTGTAATCCACATGCAGCCATGATTCCATCCAGATAATCTTCATATTCATTCCTGGGTACCAGATTATGCTCCTTAACCGCTTCTCCGATAATTTCACCAACAGGAAGTCTGGGTGAAAGACTTGAATAAGGGTCCTGAAAAATTATCTGCATGTTGGTACGAAGCTCTCTTAATTCACTTCTATTTAGACCAAATACTTCCTTACCGTGGAATAAAACACTGCCATCTGTCTTATCAATCAGTCTTAATATTGTTCTTCCTACCGTGGATTTTCCGCAGCCGGATTCCCCTACCAAGCCCATTGTAGTACCACGCTTTATTTTAAAGCTAATTCCATCTACCGCTTTTACCTCACCCTTTTGCTTAGAGAACACGCCTGATTTAATCGGGAAATATTTTTTTAAATCCTTGACTTCAAGAATAATATCGTCCGAATCCCGATTCGTTATAGTCTTATCTTTCATTCTCTAACTCTCCTTCCTTATCATGATACAAATAACAGGAAACTGCATGGGTGGGTGTAAGATAAATTTCATCCGGATACCTTGTTTTACATATATCCATTCTTCTCTCACAGCGGTCATAAAAATAACAATAGTTAGGCATATCAATCGGATTCGGAACCTTACCCGGAATACTATACAGGCGGTCAACCTTCTTTCCTACTGCTGGCTTACTGTTCATTAATCCTATCGTATAGGGATGGCTCGGGTTCTTAAATATCTCATTCGCCGTTCCTCTCTCCACTATTCTGCCCGCATACATAACGACGACATAGTCCGCCATCTCTGCAATTACACCCAGGTCATGGGTAATTAACATAATGCTGCTGTTAATCTTGTCTTTCAGATTTCTAAGCAACTCCAGAATCTGCGCCTGTATCGTAACATCCAATGCTGTTGTAGGCTCATCTGCAATGATTAATCTGGGATTACATGCCAAACCCATCGCTATCATAACACGCTGTCTCATACCGCCGGACAGCTCATGGGGATACATTTTATAGACACCTTCGCTATTGGCAATCCCTACCATCTCCAGCATCTCGATAGAACGAGCCTTCACGTCATCCTTTGACATGTTATCATTATGAAGCTCGATAACCTCATCCAATTGAACACCGATTCTAAATACAGGATTTAAGCTGGTCATCGGCTCCTGGAATATCATGGATACCATGTTGCCTCTTAACTTCTGCATCTCAGATGTAGGTGTCTTCGCCACATTATAGACTTCTTTACCGGTATTAAAGCGAATCTCACCGTCCACAATCTGCCCCTGCGGCCTTTGCACCAGCTGCATGAGAGACAAACTGGTAACAGACTTACCACAGCCTGATTCTCCTACCACTCCAACCGTTTTTCCCTGCGGGATATCAAAGGATACGCCGTCAACTGATTTAACCGTTCCCACATCTGTAAAGAAGTAGGTATGCAGGTTATCAAATTCCACTACATTGTTAGGGTCTTTCATCTGAGTGATATATTCCTCTTTGGGAACATGTCTGCGGTTTCTTTGTTTCTCTATTTCATTTGTTATCCTTCTATTCTCCTTGGAAATTCTTCGGGATTCCCTAGCAGAGATATAATTTGCATTATTTGCTTTTTTACTTTTAAAAGCCACTTTATCTCACCTACCTCTTCATCTTAGGGTCAAACGCATCACGCAGTCCGTCACCTACAAAGTTAAATCCTAATACGGTGATTAATATTAATAATCCTGCCGGAATCCATACAAACCAGAAATTCGTCATAACATAGATATTATTTACCGCATTGATGATATTACCCCATGACGCAAACGGGAACTTTACGCCAAGTCCTAAGTAGCTTAGGGTTGCCTCTGTCAGAATAATACCTCCCAGATTCATTGTAGCGATAACGGTGAGCTGGGGAATAACATTCGGAACCAGATGCTTAAATATTCTTCTGTTAACCCTGATACCCAATGCTTCCGTTGCTACCATGAATTCCTGCTCCCTCAGGGAGAGAATCTGTCCGCGAACCATTCTCGCAATACCCGGCCATCCAAGTAAAGCCAATATAATCATAAGCATGAATATACGAAGCTGCGGGTCTATCTTTAAAAAGTCCATGACTGAACCAATGATAATATATAACGGCATGGACGGTATACAGTACACGATGTCTACAATACGCATAATCAAATTGTCAACCCAGCCGCCAAAGTAGCCGGCTATACCACCCAGAATAACTCCGATAAGGGTCTCGATGATAACAACTACAAAGCCTATCATCAACGATATTCTTCCGCCGTACATCAAACGGGTAAGGATATCCATGCCATTGCCATCTGTACCAAGCGGGTGTTTCTTTGAAGGCGCTTCGTATACATTAATCAGTTCCGTCTCCGTATTTCTTCTTATTGTATATTGATTGTTTTTGCGAAGAATGTTATATTCTATCTCTTCACCATTTTTATCCGGAAAAACAAAGCTTGTATCTCCATTATCGATTGCCTCAAGAACGGCCTCTTTATAATCTATAGTAAGGAACTCATTGCCAACAGTATTTATACTGACATTGGACACGAGAGCATAATCAATCTTACTGCCTCCGTCAACCAAATAAAACACTGCTGAATTATCCTCTTCATCCAAATCCATTTCATATTTAACGCCACTAACTTCAAAAACCGGTGTTTTTTCATTCATGGCCTTCTGTGCAGCATAGCGGAAACCAAAGTCCAGAACCGTATCCGGCGAATAAGCATTGAATATCATCTTCGTTACCATGCTAATCTCTTTCGCTCTGGCAACCGCCTGATTCTTTCCACTCTGAATAATGTAATACGTTACACCTTCCAGCTCAAAGCTACTTTCTCCTGCATTGGCTGCTGCCATATATTCTGCTTCCAGATTTTTTGGGATTGCCTCCCCGGCAACAGGCGTAAATCTGCTAATTCCTTTTAAACTTGCTACCGATGCAACTTCCTGAAATTGCACGATACGGTAAAAGTCTTCTCCTTCTTTGATCAAGGAATAGGTTACATCCTTGGATACAAAGCTGTCTTCTTCTCTATTAATAGCAAGGATTAACTGCGCTTTTGCTACAGACGGAAACACCTCTCCTTCTGCATCTATATATTGGAAGTCCGTGTTTACTCCGGCTCCCGCATAATCCTTTTCAACGATATCATATATTTTAAAAACCTGTGTCTCCCCATAAGGAGCCAGTATGCCTCCTACAAATGAGAACACGAACATTGTTACCAATATAACAAGTCCAATAACCGCAAGGCGGTTTCTTAAAAACCTTTTTGTCACCAGCATTCCCGGTGAAAGCACCCGAACTCTCTGCTCATCATCCAACGCTACGGAGGTGCTAACATGCTTACTTTTATCATTCTTAGTCATCTCGTACACCTCCTTAGTTTACTCTGACTCTTGGATCAACGACCGCATACAAAATATCAGCTATCAGGTTGCCAAGTAGGGTGAGTATAGCCATAAATACCATGTAGAACATTGAAAAAGGAATATCTCCCGTCGTCATCGCCTGATAGGATGTGTAGCCGATTCCTTCAATCTGGAACAGGGTCTCCGTAATCATGGCCCCTGCAAACAAGCCCGGAAGAGAGCCTCCGATAATCGTAACGATAGGAATTAAGGTGTTTCGAAATGCGTGGTAATTAATTACCCGCTTTTCAGAAAGCCCCTTTGCCCTGGCAGTCCTTATATAATCTGAATTCAAAACCTCCAGCATGTTGGTTCTGGTATAACGCATCAATGAACCTACACTTACTATCGTCAATGTAATTACGGGTAATACAAAATGGTGTGCCCTGTCCAAAAATTTGCCAAACGGACTCAATTGCTCATGCATACGCCCAATCATGC
>JAEZXP010000033.1 GCA_023419655.1 Bacillota bacterium
GAGTCAACGGCTTGTCCGTTCTTGAATATCATTAATGTTGGTATCGTCATCACTCTATACTGCTGGGCAATCTCCGGATTATCATCCACATTCAGCTTACCGATTGTGGCAATTCCGTCATATTCCCCCGCAAGTTCATCTATGATAGGAGCCATCATCTTGCATGGTCCGCACCAATCTGCATAAAAATCTACCAGAACAGGCTTGTCCGCTTCCAAAGCATTCGTCTTGAAATTAGCATCTGTAAATTTAAAAGTCATATTTTTTCCTCCATTCACATTATCCGATATGGCAATTCTATCTTGCCCGGATATAAAATGTTATTGTATAGTATCTGTTATGATTCGTTATATTATGTGAATCTATAATATGTTATGACCGACAAAAAGTCAACTTAATTAGTATCTAAAAATACTTTTTTATCCTATGTCTTTACTTTCTTTTCTTCTTCGTCGCCTTATTCAGTATTCCCTCTACTTCATCCCAGGACCGTTTTATCTGCATAATCTTTTTATTTAGTTTATAATTGCTGCCTGTAGCTCTGGCCACCTTCTGCTTCCAACTCATTATAATCACCATGCCTTTCTTTGATATCTGCCAAGTCATTCCAATGCTTTTTTATTATTCTATTATTATACTATTCAGATTATCACTTAACGACAGTCCTTTATCCTATGAATCGGCTTATCTTCACCATATGAATCGGCTTTCCCTCCGACACGAATCGTTCTTCATATTCAGTCATTATGTTGTCTGTAATATATTCGCTGTTATGAAGGTCATAGGTTATCTCTTTTATTCTCCAGTCCGCTGCTGCAATCTCTTCTACAGAAAAATCGAACAGGGTGCGGTTATCGGTCTTAAATATTACTTCTCCTTCTTTTTGCAGGCATTGATTATATTTGCTAAGGAACTGTCTTGATGTCAGCCGCCTTTTGGCATGACGCTCCTTTGGCCACGGGTCGGAAAAATTCAGATATATCCTCTCAATTTCATCCTTGTCAAATATAGTGGTAAGGTATTCTGCATCAAAGCGGATAAAATACAGATTCTTCAGCTCTGTCTCCTTTCTCTTTTCAAGGGCACGAAGCAGCACGCTGGAATATTTTTCGATTCCAATATAATTAATATTCGGATTACGGACGGCCAGCTCCATCAGAAATTTTCCCTTCCCGGTGCCTATCTCCAAGTGGATGGGATTGTCATTGCCAAACAGGGTGTTCCATTTTCCTTTTAACTTTTCGGGTTCCGTAATTGTATAGATGTCACTTACTACCGCTTCTCTTGAGCCGGTGATATTTCTTAATCTCATATTCCTCTCCAATCTGATACCTTTTTAAGGATAAATCGTCTTCCTTAGATTATAAATACAAACGAAAGCCACGTCAATTATTGCTTAAAATAGACTATTTAAAAAAACTCTGAATTATAGTATACTTGTAGCAACTTTAAAAATTCTACAGGGAGATATCAAATGAAAATTATCGCTATTAACGGAAGCCCGAAGCCGAAGGGAAATACATATTACGCTTTAAGAACGGTATGTGATGAGCTGGAACAGCAGGGTATCGAGACAGAGATACTTCATGCCGGCAATCTGGATATAAAGGGCTGTATCTCTTGCTATCGGTGCAAAGAGGGATATTGTGTTCACAATGATGATATACTGAATGATATGGTAAATAAAATATACGAAGCCGACGGTGTCCTTATCGGAACCCCGGTATATTATTCCGGAATTGCCGGAACCTTAAAATGCTTTCTGGACCGTTTATTCTATGCCAACCGCGGCAGAATGCGCCATAAAGTGGCCGCCGGAATTGCGATTCCCAGACGAAGCGGTGGTATGCCCGCATTTGAACAGCTGAATAATTATTTTCTTATATCGGAGATGATTGTCGCTTCATCTTATTATTGGAATGTCGTCCACGGTGCTGCTCCCAAGGAAGTATTGGAGGATGCCGAAGGCATGTCCGTGCTTAAAAATCTGGCCAATAATATGGGCTGGATTATTAAGATGAAGGAGCATACCAGGGATATCCTGCCTCCTCCCGCTGCTTACAAAAAAGCATGGACAAATTTTATCCGATAGATAAATCTGCCGTTTTAGGCAAAATATTGTCAGGCAGAGATTCTTGTACTTTGTCCGGTTTGTGTTTATAATAATAGCTGTAATTGTTTGATGGCCGCCTTATTATAACCATTTTTCGTACTTATGGAGGTTTTTATGAAAAAGCTAATCTTTTCTATCCTGTGTATTGCTAGTTTGTTTGTTTCCAATATTCCTGTATCTGCCAGCAGCTATGACGACCCCAATTCCTGGCCAGAAGGTCCCAATGTATATGCAGAGGCTGCCATCGTCATGGAGGCTTCAACAGGATTGATTCTATATGAAAAAAATATGGATGAGGCGTACTATCCCGCGAGTATTACTAAAATCCTCTCCTCCTTGATAATTATTGAAAATTCTTCTCCCGGGGAGGTTGTTACCTTCTCAAAAGATGCTGTCTTTAATGTGGACCTGGACAGCAGCCGAATCGGTATCGATGTCGGTGAGCAGCTTACAATTCAGCAATGTCTGTACGGGATTTTATTGGAATCCGCCAATGAGGTTACTTATGCTGCTGCGGAGCATGTGGCGGGAAGTATAACTGCTTTTTCGGAAATGATGAATGAAAAGGCCAGAAGCCTTGGCGCAACCAATTCTAATTT
Organism: Bacillota bacterium; assembly: GCA_023419655.1. Taxonomy (GTDB): domain Bacteria; phylum Bacillota; class Clostridia; order Lachnospirales; family Lachnospiraceae; genus Mobilitalea. The sequence goes on from JAEZXP010000033.1 coordinate 2,713, forward strand.
TGTGAATCCCCACGGCCTTCCTGATGACGAACATTATACCTCTGCTCATGATATGGCATTGATAACAAGAGAGGCGATGAAGAATGAAACCTTTCGAAAAATAACGTCCACAAGAACATATCAGATTCCTCCGACAAATAAGCAGACGGAAATCCGATATCTTCGAAACCACCATAAATTCATATTAAAGCAGGATTATACCTATGAGGGCACAATCGGAGGCAAAACCGGCTATACCACGAAGGCAAGGTATACCCTTGTTACCATGGCAAAGCGGGGGGATTTGGAGCTGATTTGTGTTGTTTTAAAAGATGACACCAGTGCCCATCAATATGAAGATACTGAAAAATTACTGGATTTTGGATTTAATCACTTTTCCATCTATCCCATATATGAATTAGAGAATCCCAATGTCCTGCAGGAAACACCCTTTTTTACCCGTTATAATTCCATACTGGATTCTTCAAGCACCTCTGTTAAGACGGATGAAAAGAGCTATCTGGTTCTTCCTAATACGGCTTCCTTTCAGGATGCAAAAAAAGAAGTCTCCTTTTATCCCGAAGCAGAGATAAAAGAAGGCCGCAATGTTATTGGTACGATATCCTATACCTATGACGGTATGTATGTGGGCGGTGCAGATATTCTGTATGATAAGATTGAAACACCAACCCTCACCCACGCCTTATTATCGAATCCGGCACCGATTGAAACCCCGGCAGATGACGCACTTCCCCAGCCCAAAACCTCCGGCGGATACCTTCGTCCGGATATTATCGGGCTGATTGTCGGTGTATTCGTATTAATAATCGGACTCTATTTTGTTCTGGTGGAAAGACCCCGGCTCAAACGCAGAAAGGCCTACTACCAGAAACGGGCTAACCGCAGGCAGTCTTATACCGACGATACCTTTATCGATTTATAATGGTCTTTATTTTCCGTAATTTTTAAATAAACTGGCAATCTCGTCCGTTGATAAAGCCGCATTGGGGTCCTCATACAGAGGTTTAATTTCCGATTCGGCTTTTTCTTCTATACTGCCGTCTTCATAATTCTTTTCACTTGCGCTGTTTTCCTTGATTTTTCCGCACTCTTCCTTGACGGTTTCTATAATCGTCTTCGTATGTGCCCGGCTATGATTAACAGAAATATTGAGGGCTCTCTTTTGTCCTTCCATTATCCTGTTCTGCTGGCGAACAAGCTTTTCCACCTCTTCAGATAGCTCCTTTAGCTCGCCCTCCATCTTCACATCACTCTTTTTTAAAGCTGCATAGGTTGCCTTTTGAAGATTTAACAGCTCCGTGTATCTCGCATCCCATTTCTCAGCTTCCTGTCTTTGAATTTCCTCCCATAGAAGCTCTTTCCTTTTGATACTGTCCGAAATATATTCTCCTACCGAGCCAAAGAACAAATATCCTGTGACAATAATAACCGCTCCTATCAACAGGATACTAAAGAGTTGCGGTTCCAAAGCATTAAGAAGATACACCTCCCCCAATATTGCGATAAGAAAGCTGATTCCGAATAGTACAATACTTATTTTTCTTTTCATCCTTTTCCCATCTCCGTCCATGGATTTTATCTTTTTGTATGTGGCAGAATCAGGCTTATTGGTTGACAGGGATTCTGACTGTAAATTTTGAACCCTTCCCCAACTCACTTTCCAGCACTATTATTCCATTATAATAATTAACAATGTGTTTTACAATAGATAATCCAAGACCTGTTCCACCCATCTTTTTACTTCTTCCCCTGTCCACACGGTAAAACCGTTCAAATATCCTCTGCCTGGATTCCTCCGGTATGCCTACTCCGGTATCCTCAACGATAAATATCGCATCGCTGCCTTCTTTTGTGACCGTTATTTTTACGATTCCCCCGGGCTTATTGTATTTGACCGCATTGATAATTAAATTATTAAACAGCTCTCTCATCTGACCGTAATTGGCCTCTATAACGATAGGCTTGCAATTCATCTCAATCGTTACTTTATTCTCTGCTGCCAGGGGCTTTATAGAGGCAATCAGCTCATTTAACAGGGGGCAGATTCTGACATCCGCAATTGTAACCTCCGCTTCCTTTGTTTCCAGACGGGAAATCATAAGAATATCATTTATCAGGTTTGCCATGTTCTGGGCTTCCTTTTTAATTCTGTCCATGAATTCCTTCTTCATATTTTCATCAGTTGCCATACCATTTTCCAGCAGCTCAATATACCCTCTGATGGAGGTAATCGGAGTTTTCAGCTCATGGGAGGCATTCGTGAAGAATTCCTGGCGAATCATCTTTTCAAATTCAATCTTTTTCATGGATTCCCTTACCGCGTCCGCCATCTGCTTCGTGGTATCGGCAATAAGATTCAATTCGTAATACTCATAGGGTCTGAATGAGAATTCAGGATTATTTTCCTGCAGCTTTAACAATTCCTCTGATATCTCGTAAAGGGGCTTGGTAATCGAGCGGGAGAATCTTCCTGCCAATATCATGGAAAGAATTAAAGCTACTCCCAGACTTAGCAGAATGGCCGGTAACAGCATAAGCACATAATCGATTACGCCCGAAAAGGGCATGGATATTCTAAGAATGCAATCGCTTCGCTCTGACAGGCAGGATACATACAGCATGGATATATTAAGGGTATCGGACTTTCTTCTTTCAGAGCCGTAGCCCTGTTCTAAGGCTTCCTGTATCTCTTTTCTGTCCAGATGATTTTCCATATTGACAACATCCGCGACATTGCTGTCAACCAATATATTGCCTTCCCGGTCGATGATGGTAATCCGAACCTTATTACCATCGTTTATAATGGATAATTCACCTATCTGGGACTTTAAATCCTCGTCATAATCAACGGTCTGGTCGATAACCTGAAGGATATTCAGCATATTCTCCCTTGTGTTTTCAGCCAGAATATTGCTAATAATCACACTAAAAAAACTGCCACTTAACAAAAGTGCCAGAACTAATATAATGATAAAGTTTTTAAAGATAGCTCTTTTCATGCCCCTCCTATGGTTTAACAAAACGATATCCTACACTGCGAACGGTTCTTATGCTTTCTGCTCCTGCCGGTCCAAGCTTTTGGCGGAGGGTACGGATATGAATATCCAGTGTTCTGGATTCTCCGTCATAATCATATCCCCATATATGATTCAGCATTTCATCCCTTGATACAACTCTGGCGCTGTTCTCAAACAAATAAAATAAAAGCTCATATTCCTTATAGGTAAGGTCTATCGGCTGATTCTCCACAAATACTTCCCGTGTCATCGGATTAATCCGAATCGGACCTGCCGCCAGCTCCTTCTCGTCCTCTTTTCCCGACCTGCGAAGCAGGGACCGGATTCTGGCCGCCAGCTCCAATACACCAAAGGGCTTTGTAATATAATCATCCGCCCCTACATCAAGTCCCGCCACCTTATCAAGCTCCTTATCCTTCGCCGTCAGGCAGATAACAGGGATATCCTTTAGGAAATCATCTTTGCGTATCTGCCTTATCGCCGTTAAACCATCCATTCCCGGAAGCATAATATCAAACAGGGCAAGCTCCGGCTTTTCATTCTTCATACCCTCCAGAGCAGGCTCCGCCGCTTCATATACCCTCGTTTTATAGCCAAAACCTTCTAAAGCAATCTTAATAAGCTCCCGGATACTTTCATCATCCTCGATTACATATATATATCCCATATCAATCCTCCATCTGCTTATTAACAACCTCTTTACCACACTATAAGATTCTTATATTATTTAATGACCCTGTTTCATGAAATTCTGTCCATTCGCAGATATTCACCACATGGTCCCCTATCCGCTCAAAATATTTCGCTATCATCAATATATCCACACACTGGTCGACATGGTCCGAAGACGACTTTAAGATATTCGCCACCTCCAGCTTAACCTTGTCGAATAAATCATCAACAATATCATCCCGCTTCGTAATCTCCCTTGCCTTCTCCACATTCATGGTTGTAAAGGCCTCCACTGCATCATGGACCATCTCCTTTGTAGCCTTTCCCATCTCGGGATTATGCTTAACCAAATCAAAGATATGCTCTCTCCTCTCACGAAGAATAAGCTCCGCAATATCCGCCGCGTGGTCACCGATACGTTCCATATCGGTAACAACCTTTAAGGCTGTGGTTACGATTCTTAAGTCCCTGGCCACCGGCTGCTGTTTAACAATCAATGACAGGCACCTGGCCTCAATGGCTTTTTCAATATCATTGATGATTCTATCACCCTGGATAATCTCCCGTGCCAAATTCTCATCCTGATTCTCAAAGGCAATCATAATCTTCTCTATAGCCGCCTCTATCAAACGGGCCATTTCATATAAGTCCTCTTTAAGCAGCTTTAACTCTGCATCAAAACTCAATCTTGCAGCCATCATGCCCCTCCTTTTATTCATTATAATTTTAATAGTATTTATTGTCAAATAAATCAACCAAATCTTCCCGTAATGTAATCTTCTGTACGTTTATCAACCGGTCTTGTAAATAGCGTATCCGTATCTGCAAATTCTATTACCTCTCCTACAAGGAAAAATGCCGTATAATCAGAAATACGGGCCGCCTGCTGCATATTATGGGTAACGATGGCTACCGTATACTCTTTCTTCAGCTCCGACATCAAATCCTCTATCTTGAGCGTGGAGATAGGGTCAAGGGCGGATGTAGGCTCATCCATTAATAACACCTCCGGCTCCACAGCCAAGGCTCTGGCGATACAAAGACGCTGCTGCTGTCCTCCTGATAATCCCAGGGCAGACTTTTTTAACCGGTCCTTCACCTCATCAAAAAGTGCCGCTCCAATCAGGCTTTTTTCAACGATTTCATCCAGCTTTGCTTTACTCTTTATTCCATGGATTCGGGGGCCATAGGCCACATTATCATATACGGACATCGGAAAAGGATTCGGCTGCTGAAAAACCATTCCTATCTTTTTACGAAGCAGGGTCGTATCAACTCTGGGGTCATATATATTCTCTCCGTCCAGTATTACTTCTCCTGTTATGGATACATCGGGAACCAAATCATTCATTCTGTTTAAGGTCCGAAGGAAAGTGGATTTTCCGCATCCCGAAGGCCCTATAAATGCTGTAATGGCATTTTCCTTAATATTCATACCTATATCTTTTAACGCATGGTTTGTACCATAATATAAATTCAGGTTTTTTGTACATATCTTATCCTTCAATATCGTCTCCTCCATCTATTCAATAATCTGCCGTGCAATTATACGGCCGACTATCCACATACTTTCTTTTATCTGCCTCTTTTATCCACATTCAGCTTATTGGACAGATACTTTGTCAGGAAATTAATGCCCAATACGATAATTAACAGCACCAGGGCGATTCCAAAGGCGGTATCATACTTTGCCTTCTCCATACTCAGATACAGCTCTATCGTAAGCGTTCCCCCCGGCTGCAGCACCTTCTTTAGCAGGCCTTCACCGTATTCGCCGAATCTTGGAAGCAGGTATCCGCTTCCTGCTGTAAATAGCAATGCCGCCGACTCTCCGACAATACGCCCGATGGACAGAATAATACCCGTAATGATTCCCGGCATAGCGGACGGAAGTAAGATGGTACGTATCATATACCACTTTGTAGCGCCTATTCCCAATGCTCCGCTTCGATAGCTGTCGGGAACCGTCTTTAGGGCCTCCTGTGTATTTCTTGTAATCAGCGGAAGTATAATCAGTGTTAAGGTCAGGGCTCCTGTTAATATAGAGTATCCCAGCTTTAGTGTAATCCCAAAGAAAACATAACCGAATAAGCCGAATACAATGGACGGAATTCCCGATAAGGTCTCTGTGGTAAACTCAATTAACCGGACCAGTCTTCCCGGCTTGGCATATTCATTCAGATAGATGGCTGACCCCACTCCAAGAGGGATAGCGATTAAAAGCGTTATAACAATAATATACAGCGTATTCACTATATTTCCGGCGATTCCCGCGGTTCCCTTAATTGCACTTGGTACTGAGGTCAGGAATTTCCAGCTGATGGAAGAGATTCCCCTGTATCCTACATAGCCTACAATCCCGGCTAACAGAAGAATGGATAAGGAGGCACAAAGATAGATGGCTCCGTGGATTAATCCGTCCATCGGTCGGACCTTTTTGTGATAAAGACTATTATGCATCCTTTTTCCCTCCCTTTATCACCTTGTTCAGAACAAGATTAATAATGATTATAAATGTAAAAAGTACTAAGCCTATGGTAAACAGTACCTGTTTATGCGTATCGGTTGCATAGGACATCTCCGATACAACTGCCGTAGTAAGAAACCGGACGGAATTAAAGGGCAGAGGCAGATTGGCTCCGTTTCCCGCAACAAGGCTTATTGCCATTGCCTCGCCGATGGCACGGCCTACGCCAAGAACGATGGCGGTTATAATCCCTGATTTTGCCGCAGGCAGTATTACCTTGAATACTGTTTGGATATGCGTCGCTCCCAGTGCCAGGGAAGCCTGCTTATAATCCTTTGGTACGGCCCGGATTGCCGATTCGCTGACATTAATAACCGTAGGCAATATCATAATTGCCAGAACCAGAACAGCAGACAGCAAATTAGACCCGCCGGTAAATTGGTGATTCGGCGAATCTCTGAATATAGCTAATTCCAGCTTATACATCATCGGATTTAATATTAAGACACCTAACAAGCCATAAATTACGGAAGGTATCCCCGCAAGCAGCTCTACTGCCGGTTTGACAACGGCAGCCAGAGGCTTTGGCGCTGTCTCCGCCAGAAAGATTGCGGTCATAACACCAATCGGAACTCCGATTAAGATTGCCATAAAGGTACCCACGATAGAAGTCAATATAACATAAAATATTCCATACAAAGGCTCCGCAGCCGTGGGCTTCCATACGGTACCGAATACGATTTCCTTCAGACCCACTTCAAAGATGGCAGGAGTACCTCTTATTATCATATAGATGGATATTGAAAACACAGCAAGCACTGCGAAAAATGCACAGACTGTAAATATAACACTTGCTGTTTTTTCAACCAAGTTTTTTGCTTTTTTACTTCCTATAATGGAAAAAGTGATTTTATTCATCTGGACTCCTTATTACAATTGTTCCTGTTATATTTTTATGAGCAAAGGCAGGAAGAACGGTCCCTGGTACAGGGAAGGTTCTTCCTCCTTATGATGACATACGTTATGCGGATTCAATCCTGCTTAGTCTACTGTAATTAATCCCACACCTGCTATTAATTCTTTTCCTTCTTCGGATGACAGGTATTCGAAGAATGCCTGTACGATTTCACTCTGTTCGGAGATTTCACCAACGGTTGCCATTACGAACGGACGGCTTAAGAAGTAATTGCCTGCCTTAATATTATCCGCTGTCGCTTCTACTCCTTCTAACTTAACTGCAGATACCGTGTTATCTAAGATATCCAGAGATACATATCCGATTGCTCCCGGTGTGGAGGCAACCTTTGCCATAACACCGCCGGTGCTGTTTATTTCATTTGAATATTTACACTGCTCTTCGACCTTAAGGATTTCCTCAAATGCTCCCCTGGTACCGGAACCGGATTCACGTCCGACTACTACGATTGGCTGATTT
>JAEZXP010000124.1 GCA_023419655.1 Bacillota bacterium
GCAGATGGGTGTGCAGACCGGTGTACTATCATTAATCGCCTTCCTGATATTTTATGGAATGTATCTTATATCTAGTATAAGGTTATATATAAAAGGCAAATTCAAAAGCTATTATTCGCAGGTGGGCATAGCCATATTGGTGTCTACTATAAGCTATATGGTTCTTGGTCTGGCTAATGACTCAAGTATTACCGTCGCACCAGTATTCTGGACATTAATAGGGCTTGGTATAGCCGTTAACCGATTAGCTGAACCATCGATTGAGGAAGAGGTTTCTGAGGATAAAGCTAAGAAGGAAGCATCCGCACAGAGTTAGGATTAGAAAATACAAGCCGTTCACATCATTAAAAAAGGGAACACCTCGGTGTTCCCTTTAATTTTAATATATTATCTAGTTCGTAATTACCTGCTCTGTATCCTTATCAAAGATATGCATCTTCGACATATCAAAAGCAATCTTTAACACATCATCCGGTCTTGCCGTTGTACGAGGATTTACACGGGCGGTTATATCAAGCACTTCATCAACTGTGAAATACAAGAATACTTCAGCACCCAGAAGCTCGTATACTTTTACGGTTGCCTGAACTGTAGCTTCAGGATAATTGTTGATGAACATCTCTTCATCATGGATATCCTCCGGACGAATACCAAGTACAACGCTCTTCTCGATATATCCTCCGCTAACAATCTTATCAGCCTTATTCTCAGGAAGCTTTAAGGAGTTATTGCCGAACTCTACGAATATATCGTTGCCCTTCTTAGCAACCACCGCATCAATAAAGTTCATCTGAGGTGAACCCATGAAGCCTGCAACGAATAAATTCTTAGGCCTGTCATAGAGATTCTGAGGTGAATCTACCTGCTGGATTAAACCATCCTTCATAACAACAATTCTAGTACCAAGAGTCATAGCCTCTGTCTGGTCATGTGTTACATAGATGAAGGTTGTCTGTAATCTCTGATGCAATTTAGATATCTCGATACGCATCTGTACTCTCAATTTAGCATCAAGGTTTGATAAAGGCTCATCCATAAGGAATACCTTAGGATTACGAACGATTGCACGACCCATCGCTACACGCTGTCTCTGACCACCGGACAGAGCCTTCGGCTTACGGTCTAAAAGATGCTCAATATCAAGAATCTTAGCGGCTTCGTGAACAACCTTATCAATCTGATCCTTCGGAACTTTTCTTAATTTTAAACCAAAGGCCATGTTATCATATACGGACATATGCGGATATAACGCATAGTTCTGGAAAACCATCGCAATGTCTCTATCCTTAGGCTCAACATCATTTACCAGTTTATCGCCGATATAAAGTTCACCCTGTGTAATCTCTTCAAGACCTGCTATCATACGCAGTGTTGTGGACTTTCCACATCCTGACGGTCCTACAAAAATAACAAACTCCCTATCAGCTATCTCAAGATTAAAATCTTTAACTGCTACTACGCCATTAGGATATTGCTTCGTAATATTCTTTAAAGATAAACTTGCCATTTTCTATCCTCCTATACTATTCGTATGTTCTTGTACTAAGTTATATCAGTATGATACACCATTTGCTTTACATAAACCATATCCCATTTCAACAAAATCAGTTTTGCCCTTTTGTATAATTTGTATATTATTAGATAATTACAGTGTTTTTACCGATAATCTAAATATTTTTTGATTTATTTACTGTCTATATTCTATAAAACCTTCGCCCATGACTTCACGAACATCGGTAACAATTACAAAGGAATTCGGGTCAATTTTCTTAGCTATTTCTGTGATTTTTATTATTTCCTTTTTTGACACTACGCAAAAAAGCATTTTTCTTTCCTTGCTGGAATACATGCCCGTAGAGCTAAGTCCTGTAACTCCCCTGTCAAGGGATGTCATAATTTCTTTTGCAATCATCTCATACTCATCAGAAATAATATATGCCATTTTTGCAAATTTTAAACCCTCCAATATTCCGTCTGATACTTTTGCAGTTATATATACCGCTATAATCGCATACAAGGCATTTCCCATGCCGAATACCAAGGCACCGAACAATATAATGGCTCCGTCAATAAATGTGAGTATAAAGGGTACTGAGAGATGTCTTTTATATCTATGAATCAATGTTGCCATCAAGTCTGTTCCTCCGGTGGATGCAGAGACTGAAAACACTAATCCCAGACCTACGCCTGTTATGGCTCCTCCCACAACAGATGACAGCAGCATGTCACCAAACTTAAAATCATATATCGGAATAATCATAAGCGCCACAATATACGCCAGCGTACCGACGAATACGTCGAGCATCCTTTTCATTCCTAAAAGCTTTATGGCTCCAATGAATAGGGGAATATTCACTACAACCGTAAAGAGCCAGACGGGCAAACCGCCATCTAATATGAATTTTGTAATCTCCTTGATAGCAATCGCAAGACCTGCCAATCCGCCTGTTACCAATCCTAAAGGCTCAAATATCAGGTTAACCGCCAGAGCCATCAAAAGTGCCCCGACGATTATCGTAATATATTTCCTCAACAATTCAACCCGTTTACTTCTTATTTTTCTCCTATTCATTATTCAACCTCGTATATTCATTATATTTATTATTAGTACTTTACAGCATTTATAACATGGATTTCGATAAATTATTCATTCAGCCATATCTTAAGCTGCTTTGCGGCCATCCGTTCATCAATAACAAATGCACTGTTACTATCCTTACCTGCAATCACTTCAAATATTATATCTTTTCCCGAAGTATTCAAATATCCTTCCATATAATTAAGCTTATCCTCAAAGGAAAGATTAGAAATAATACCGGTATACAGCTCCTCAATATAACTCCGTAATTGAGTCTCTGTCTTAATCGTATGTAAAAACTCCACAAATTCATCTGAAAACATTTCCCTTGGATATGGCTTCTCTGAATCTTTATTATCCGCTTTATCCTTTATAGCTTCCGTCTCAAATACAGTCTCATAAATGCTTTGAGGCACAACAGAATAATAGCTGAGTTCTATGTTTAACATGTCCTCTACCATTCGTACCCCATAGTCATATGCCGTTTCTTTCGGAAAATAGCCTGTAATAGCAGATAGCTTAAGAAACCCGGGCATGGACGGTTTTATCAGAACAAGCTGCCGGTGTAATGCATCAGACAGGGTGAGCTGAGTTTTAATCGGAATCGTAATATAATACAGCTCATGCTTTTCGCTATTAAAAATCTCCAAAAGTAATTTATTAATCTCTCCGGTGTCTTCGTCCACACAATAAATCAAGTGCCTGGATATCCCGTCAATCCTTGCCTCAGTCACCTCGGAATCCTTCTCAAGAGGCGGAATAATGACGACTGCTTCCATATCTTCTATACCATAAAAATGTATGATAAGCCTATAGCTTATCATACTGATGGCAGCAAATAAAACGAAAAAAAGAAAGGATTTCAACAATCCTACAGCAAATATTTTACCGGCACTTTTTCTCATATATTTCACCTCTCATCCCAGATTATTTTACCATACAGTTGTTACCGAATCAATATCTGCGACTGAGCCGATTCGTCCACGGAAATCAATACGATTTATTTGATATTATTTTTATGGTATACTATATATAAAAATTATAAGGGGTGATTATATGGCCGGCTCAAAGAATACAACCAAAAAGACAGTATTGATAACAGGTTCTTCCGGAGGAATTGGAAAAGCCATTGCTATCAAATTTGCAAAAGAAGGCTTTAATATTATCATAAACGGGTCAAAGCATGAAGACAAGCTTACAAAAACCAAGGCCGAGATAGAGTCTTTCGATGTCTCCTGCCTGGATTTTCTAGGTGATGTGGGAAACTACGATAAAGTTAAAGAGCTGTTTTTTCTTATTAAAGAACAATTCGGAACATTAGATATTCTGGTGAATAATGCTGGTATATCCTATATCGGTCTTCTCACAGATATGTCACCTGATGATTGGAGCCGGGTAATCACAACGAATCTGACTTCCGTATATAATTGCTGCTCATTGGCAGTCCCTGATATGGTAAGAAGAAAAAGCGGTAAGATTATTAATATATCCTCTATATGGGGGAATATCGGCGCTTCCTGTGAAGTGGCTTATTCCGCTTCCAAGGGAGGAATGAACTCCTTTACAAAGGCGCTGGCCAAGGAGCTGGCCCCTAGTAATATTCAGGTGAATGCTATTGCCTGCGGTACCATCGATACCGAAATGAATCATTTTCTTACCGATGAAGAGCTGCTGGCACTTTCAGAGGAAATTCCGGCAGGCCGTCTTGGCCGTGCTGAAGAAGTAGCGGACCTTGTATATTATCTGGCAAATACAAGTGAATATCTCACCGGTCAGGTAATTGGACTTGACGGCGGCTGGAATTAAAGAATAGTATTTATAAATAGTCTGATAAAGATTCTGATAGTAAAAGGACCTGTCTCTAAGAGACAGGTCCTTTAAACTTAATTGTAATCGTATCAATTAATTATTTCTGCTTAATTGTTACACCTACATTAACTTTGAAATCAATATGTGCCGTATCGCCATTGTCATTTATTGTAAATGACTTTCTTACAGTAATACTTCTTACATAAATGGAAGTATCAGTACCACTATAATCAATGTCAGTGATATCGGTCATCAATTCGCCATTAAGCTTGATTTCGAAGCAATCAGAAGCTACACTTATAACATCTGCTTTGTTTGCAGCAACTACGCTATCATATACTCTGGTCTTAATCTTAGAAACAACCGGTATAGTCTGAGTATCTTCAACTACAAAGCTCTGAGAACCAATGGCAACCCATGTATCTTTTACATTGTCTTTATTAGTATCTCTATACTCATAAGCTGTTACCTTATAGTTTCCAACAGGTGCTTTTCTAATAGAAGTTCCACTTGCTGCTGCAGCTAATGTATAGTTAGTACCATCAAACAATGCTACAGTTAAATCATCAAATGCAATTGAAACATTATCAGAAGTTCCAGCTCTTCTATGGTCATCTTTATCATAATCCCAATTTGCACCAGATACATAAGGAGCGTCAACAACTATCTTGAAGTTATCTCCATCAATTGCAGGATTAGTAATCTTTGTACCATTGGCTGCAAGTCCAAAGAGATTAATTGATATGGACTTATTAACCTTCTTATTCTCAGCCTTAAGATCAACCTTGTTAGTTCCCAGTTCAAGTGCATATCTGGAAACCTCAGCACCAGCTGTAGCTGTGACAACATTTACATTCACATATCTGGTCACATCTTTAACAGTAACCTTAATGGAATATCTGCCTGCGTCTACAGTGCCATTGAAAGTAATCTTCTTTCCATCTGCTGCTACTGTCCAGAAATCAGCAACTTCAGCACCAGATGCTCTTCTAACATCAACGTCCGCACTAGTGAAAGGAACATCTCTTCCTGTCTGATCTGTTAATTTAAGAGAAACATCTTTGCTGTCGCCAATAACATTAGATAATGTTATTGAAGTGGTTCCTAAAACTAAGTTTGATGCTTTTGACTTAGGACCAACAGTAATGGAAATTGCACCTACCGGTGTCTTATCCTCTTTACCATATTTTACAACAAC
>JAEZXP010000182.1 GCA_023419655.1 Bacillota bacterium
GCTTTTCCCTGCCCCTAACTTGTCCCAAAACAGAAAAGGCGGGTATTTGGTTAACTTGGACTGTACCCGCCTTAAAATTGATTCTGTGAGGTTGAAGTATTCGCACGCTGATAAACTGCTTAGCGAATACTTATGCATAATTTTTTCTATGATATTTTCTATGAAATAGTTGTATCATCTCTGATGTGTTAGATATTGACATTTTGAAAAAGTACGTATTTCAAAGGCTTTGACCCGTATCGATAACCCTTGAAAACATAGGTCGCTATCCTCGTAATGAAGAAGTCGTGGGTTCGAGTCCCATTTCCAGCTTCCTAAAACCCTGGTATTTACCGGGGTTTTTGTTTCGTAATGCATTTTATGCGATATAACGAGGTCAAAGGTATACCCCGGTCATTACTGCCGGGGTATTTTGGTTTATTATTGAGGTGGTTTACATATACTGCATGGGTCGTATAAGACTTTTGCGGTTTCTAGATTTATAGCTATTTTGCTTTTACTCAGATATCTGCATCCGCTTCTATGGTACTTGGAGCCGGTTTTGGTAACATACACAGTTATCGACTTATTATCATCCTGTACAACAGAAGTAGGTTCCGGTGTAGGAGTAGGTTTTGGTGTGGGTGATGGAGTGGGCTCCGGTGTCGGTATAGTAGTTGATGTTGGCTCTGCAATAGGCTCTGACGCTGCATCTGGAGCAAGTGTTAGTGCAGGATTAGAAATTATCCCCTGATTTGGAATGGGTTTTTCCTGATTTTGTATTTGTTTGAAGTCGGAAAGGGCGGAATTATCCTCTTTTGTTTCACAGGCGGTTAGCAGGATAGATATCATTAATAGAAGCAATAATTTTTTCACTTTCAACCTCCTTTGTGTACTGTAGATAAATCGCCCCATACACAATTATGCTCTAGTCAACGTTGCGTACGGGGCTGTAGACAAATTATAACATATTATGCAATATATGTAAACGCAAAAGAGCTATGATTTACTGCATACATATGAAAACAACCTTTTTTAATAGGAGCAGTTAATCAAAGGAAAATAAAACACGTACAAAGACAGTGTTTCGTATTTGTACGTGTTTTTGGTATTTATTCATATGCTTTTTTGCTTTTAGCAATTTTACTTATTAATTGGGGAAGGGCTGTCTCAAATTTGACGCCGTACCAATGGGATGAATCATCCTGCGTATTTTCAATACACGTTACGGTAAAATCGGCAGCAAAGCTGGCAGCAGTGTAGGTATCATGTCCGTTCATCAGCATCCCGACAAATGCAGAGGCATATACGTCACCCGTTCCGTGACATCCTCTCTGAATATGCTGGTGCTCGTAATACGAGAGAGTGCCTTTCTCTAATACAGCAATACCGGTGGTTTCAGGCTGGTAGCTAACGCCGGTGAGAATGATTGTTTCAGGTCCGAAAGAGTGCAGCTTTTGCATAAGGCTGATGATATATTCTTCATCATATTGCGTGCGAAATTCTGTGTTTGTCAGTAAGCATGCTTCAGTAATATTCGGAAGGATGATGTCCGCCGTTTTGCAGAGGGATTTCATTTCCTCAACGAATTCCATATTGAATCCGGAATACAACTTGCCATTATCGGCCATGGCGGGGTCTACAATATTCTTGCAGCCCGTTTTTCCCATCGTGCGCATAATATCGTTTACATAGGCAATTTGCTTGATATTGCCAAGATAGCCGGTATATATTGCGTCAAATTTAATGCCTTCTTTTATCCAGTGAGCTTGAATTGCCGGTATATCTTCTGTTAAATCCCGAAAGGTATAACCCTTAAAGTTACCGGTATGAGTAGAAAGAACGGCGGAGGGTATCACACATGTTTCCACTCCGCAGGCAGATATAATCGGAAGGGCAACCGTAAGCGAGCATTGACCAAAGCATGAGATATCCTGTATTGTAAGTACTCGGTTGTATGTCATTTTCATTCTCCTTTATTCAATTATAATAACATGTATAAGCTTAAAGTACCAGGGCCTGTTTAATCCGGTGGACGGCAGTTTCCAGAGTTATTCGGGGACAAGCGATATTCATACGCATAAAACCGCTGCCCCCTATCCCGAAGGTACTTCCGCTATGAAGCCATACTCCGGCCTTTTCTAAGAACAGTGTGCGCAGCTCCTCATCCTTCAATCCTAACTTACGGCAATCCAGCCACATCAAATATGTACCTTCCGGCTGTATAAGGGATATATCACACTGCTTGGGAAAAGCGTCTTTTAAGACAGCGATATTTCCCTGCAGATAGGTTAGCAGTTCCTTCAGCCATTCGTCGCCGTGCTGATATGCAGCCTTTGTTGCGGCAATTGTCATAATATTCAGATGACTGTATCCTGTTGAAAGGCAGGTCTCTTGTATCCTTTTTCGGAGGTTATTATTCGGAACAATAATACTGGCTGCCTGCAAACCGGCCAGATTAAAAGTCTTTGTCGGTGCAAGGCATGTTATTGTGATTTTTGATATTTCATCCGAAAGGGATGCAATTGGAACATGACGAAAGCCGCTATATATAAAATCACAATGAATTTCGTCCGAAACGATGTATACACCGTGCCGGAGACAGATGTCACCGATTTTTTTAAGCTCATATTCTGTCCAGACCCGTCCTATGGGGTTATGAGGGGAGCACAATAAGAACATTTTAACATTATTTTGGACGATTTTGTGTTCAATATCTTCAAAATCAAATGTATATTGTCCGTCAATCAATAATAGTTCGGAAACAACCAGATGCCGGCCGTTGGCGAGAATCGTTTTCTCGAAGGGATAATAGACCGGCTGGCAGATTAAGATGCTGTCGGATGGGTCTGTCAAGGCTCTTATCGCGGCAGAAATTCCGAACATAACGCCGGGAGTTTTAATTATCCATTCAGGCTGTATGGCCCACTTCATATGCCGATGATACCAATTGCATAGAACTGTATCAAAGTCACTGTCCGTGTCCGTATAGCCGAAAAAGCCATGCTTTGTTATATCCAATAAAGCTTTTTCCACTGCGGGAGGGGACTTAAAATCCATATCTGCAATCCACATAGGGATAAGATTATCGGCGTTGATACCTTTTAGCTTGCTGTCATATTTAATTGAGCCGGTATTTCTGCGCTCGTAAACTTTATCGAAAAAAGAGCTGTTAAGTGATTCACCTTTCACCCTTATACCTCCTTATGAAAATCAATACGGTAACACAACACGCACAGCAAAATAATTCATTCACAGAAAGCATATGTGTTTAATATGATATATTGTATGGAAGGAATATTCTTTTGTCAAGCAATAAAGCAATTTGTTGTTATATATTTAAACTGGGATGTTGACATCACAAAAACAATATGGTATATTAAAACCAATAAAACATATGGGAATTATGTGATATGTTTGAGCAGTTAAATGGATGGCCATACATGGCACGGAAAGAGAGGTAAATATGAACACTTATGACAGAATTACGGAGCTTATCGGGAAAACGCCCCTGTTGAAATTATCAAACTATGGTGAACAGAAAGGTCTGGGTGCAGCGATTTATGGGAAGCTTGAGTACTTTAATCCCGCAGGAAGTGTAAAGGACAGAATTGCAAAAGCAATGATTGATGACGCAGAGGCAAAAGGAATATTAAAAGAGAATTCTGTTATTATTGAACCTACCAGTGGAAATACAGGAATAGGCCTGGCAGCCGTTGCTGCTTCCAGAGGATATAAAATCATTCTCACAATGCCTGAAACGATGAGTGTTGAACGCCGAAACCTTCTCAAAGCTTATGGTGCAGAGCTGGTTTTGACAGAAGGAGCCAAGGGAATGAAGGGAGCCATAGCAAAAGCGCAAGAGCTTGCAGCCCAGAATCCTGACAGCTTTATCCCCAGTCAGTTTACCAATGCGGCCAATCCGGAAATACATCGTAATACAACCGGCCCTGAAATCTGGCAGGATACGGACGGAAAGGTTGATATATTTGTTTCAGGTGTCGGTACCGGAGGTACGATATCGGGCGTGGGGGAATATTTAAAGGCCCAGAATCCAAATGTCAAGATTGTTGCTGTAGAGCCAGCCGGTTCTCCCGTATTGTCCGAAGGAACGCCTGGTCCTCATAAGATTCAAGGGATTGGTGCAGGGTTTATTCCCGATACATTGAATACGGATATATACGATGAGATTATTACAGTTGAGAACGAAGACGCTTTTGAGACCGGAAGAATTCTTGCGAGAAAAGAAGGCTTATTGGTCGGCATTTCTTCGGGAGCCGCTGTGTTTGCGGCAACCAAACTGGCCAGCCGCCCGGAAAACAAAGGTAAAATAATTGTGGTCCTTCTGCCGGATACCGGAGAACGCTATCTTTCCACCCCTATGTTCTCCTAAACATGAATGTTAATTTTGTATAATAGAAAGAAGTGTCTTATATGAAAAACCGAATGCGCAATTTTAATAGGTCAAGACGAGTACATGGTGATTTCGTTATATCCGGAATCTCTTGTTGTGACGCCTGCTGTATCATTTCAGAAGGCGGGACTTTATTAAGGTTGTAAACCGGTAGTTAAATACGGCTGAAAACTCCGCCTGTCTTTTTAGAAGCTTACCTATGAGCTGACAAAAGATATGGCGGTTTTTTTATATTTTTTATAGGGAGGTAATATATTTTGATTGATACGAGAGAAAGTGTGACAGCAAAGGTCTGCTCATTTATTCGGGCATATCATTCCAATTACCGAAGAGACAAGATTTTTGATGATTATCTTGCCTATGACATGATGGGTAAGGATGAATACGAGGAACTAAAGCAAATGCTTGAACATGAGTTTTGTATACACGGCTTAGGCCCCATGGAAGACACAAGCGAGCGGTATTTGTATTCGCTCCTTGACCGATATGTCGCGCCGATTCCTTTATCCAGGATAGCGTATGCAGAGCGTGAGCTTAAGCACTTTTCAAGAAAGCATGGAAGATGCCAATATGTAATTTGCGGAGCAGGGATGGATACCTTTGCATTTCGCAATGAGAATCCGGACATTCAGATTTTTGAGCTGGACCACCCGGATACACAGCGCTACAAGCTGGAGAAAATAAAACAGCTGGAATGGATTATTCCGGATAATGTTAACTATGTTGCTGTCGATTTTTCATGTGATGATTTGATTTCTACACTGGTGAATGCCGGATTCGACCAGAATGTTCCGGCCTTTTTCTCCATATTGGGAGTGACGTATTATCTTGCACTGCCGGTGTTTGAGCAGACCATAATGAAAATTTCGGCTTTATCAGGGAAAGGCAACCGGATGGTTTTTGACTATCCGGATGACACAACGTTTCAACCGGATGCTCCCATGCGCGTAAGGTTACTCACGGAGATCACGGCAAAATTCGGTGAACCCATGGAACGGGGCTTTTCATTTATAGATATAAAAGAAGCGCTTGAGCGGCATGGATTTAATATTGAAGCGCATATGAACCCTGAAAGAATACAATCTGCTTTTTTTGACAAAAGAGCAGACGGACAGCGGGCATTTGAAAATGTACATTTTATTACGGCGGTCAAAATTTCTGACGATGTATATCAATCTGCCGGGATGTAAAAAGGTTTTATCTGAATAAAAGAATTTGGGAGGAATACGCAGATGTCAAATAATAAAAATTATAAAAAAATTGAATCGGCATTGATTCATGGAGGAATTTACGGGGATGCATATACGGGGGCGGTGAATGTTCCCATCTATCAAACATCAACCTATGAGCAGGAGGCGCTTGGAAAGCACAAGGGCTGGGAGTATTCCCGAACCGGTAATCCCACAAGAGCTGCCCTGGAGGCTTTAATTGCAGAACTTGAAAGCGGCAAGGCCGGCTTTGCCTTTTCATCCGGTATGGCGGCAATCGCAGCGGTGCTGAGCTTATTCAAAGCGGGAGACCGTATTATTATTTCCAGTAATGTATACGGAGGTACTTTTCGGATATTGGATAAGGTCTTTCATAACTTTAATATTCATTACTCGATTGAAGACACAACGAATACAGAGGTGCTCGAGCAAAGGATAACACAGGATGTGAAAGCAATTCTGGTTGAAACACCGGCAAATCCCCTGCTTACGGTTACAGATATCGCGAAGATATCGAAGATTGCAAAAAAACACGGAATCGTATTGATTTCGGACAATACGTTTATGACGCCGTATCTTCAGCGGCCCATTGAGCTTGGTGCGGACATTGTAATCCATAGTGCGACAAAGTATCTGGGTGGTCATAGTGACCTTGTGGCAGGACTTGGCGTTGTGAAGGACGACGAACTGGCGCAGCGTCTTGCATTTGTACAAAATGCGACCGGTGGAATTCTCGGCCCGTTTGATTCGTTCCTGCTCATACGGGGAATAAAAACACTGGGTGTCCGGATGGACCGTCATGTGGAAAACGCCGGAAAAGCGGTCGATTACCTGTTACACCATAAAGCTGTCAAAAAGGTATATTATCCGGGACTTTCCGATGCGCAGGGGTACCTGATTCATCAGGGCCAGGCTAAAAACGGAGGGGCGATGATTTCATTTGAACTGCATGAAAATTATAACATTAAAAAGTTTTTCTCATCCTTAAAGCTGATTGCCCTTGCAGAAAGTCTGGGTGGAGTGGAAAGCCTTGTGTGCCATCCTGCCACCATGACACACGCCTCCATTCCGTATGAAACAAGAAAGAAGGTAGGAATTACGGACGGCCTGATACGGTTGTCATTGGGTATTGAAAATATCTATGACCTTCTTTTAGACCTCGAACAGGCAATTGCAGAAAGTGAGGATGAATAATTGTCATATTATGAATCGATGCAGGAGCTGATTGGAAAAACGCCGCTGGTAAAGCTTACCCATCTTGATTTGCCGGAAGAAGTGAGCCTGTTTGCAAAGCTGGAACTATACAATCCTGCGGGCAGCGTTAAGGATAGAATCGGCAAATACATGATGGAAGATGCCGAAAAGAAGGGACTTCTAAAAAAGGGCGGATCCATTGTAGAGGCAACAGCCGGAAATACGGGTCTTGGCATAGCGTTTGCCGCGTTAAACCGGGGGTATCGGATTATTTTTGTTGTACCAGCCAAGTTTTCTAAAGAAAAGCAAATACTGATGAGAGCATTGGGAGCAGAAATCATCAGCACCCCAAGAGAGGGCGGAATGCTGGGAGCAGCAGAAAAAGCCGAAGAGCTAAGGGCTTCTATTCCCGGTGCAATCTCATTTGACCAATTCAACAATCAGAGCAATCCGCTGGCGCATTATGAAACCACCGGACCTGAAATCTACCGGGATTTGGGAGGAAGAATCGACTATCTCGTAGCAGGAGCCGGCAGCGGCGGCACCTATACCGGCGTAGTACGGTATTTGAAAGAACAAAACCCTAAAATAACCGGCGTACTCGCCGACCCGGTGGGCTCGACGATGGGAGGCGGCCATTACGGTGACTATAATATTGAAGGAATCGGCAATGATTTCATTGCCGGCACAATGGATATGTCCCTTGTAGACCAGGTGGTAAAGGTCACGGATGACGATGCCTTTTGGGGAGCCCGGCAACTGGCAAAAAAAGAAGGGATTTTTGCAGGCTCATCCTCCGGAGCAGCATTCGCAGCGGCTGAAAAGCTGATTGATACGGGTGTACAAGGAAATATCGTAATTATTCTTCCGGACCGGGGAGACCGGTATTTCAGTAAGAAGCTGTATCTGTAAAACAAACGGTTATAACAGTAGGTAATAGGCTGAACCTATTACCTACTATACCTATAGGATATTATACAAAACACGGTATGCCTGATAATATATAGTAAAGAAATTGAGGAGGTAAGCTGATGTTAGCAAATCTTGCAAGGAAGGATTACGGTACGATGATTTCCAATAGCTGCTCGTTTTGGCGATGTTATAAGTCG
>JAEZXP010000226.1 GCA_023419655.1 Bacillota bacterium
GTACAATGACGGTCCTGATGAAGTACAATTTAAGTTAAATAACAGAATGGAAAAAGCAGATAATACAGACACAATTCTCTCACAGATAGCAGTTAAGAAGGGTGAATGGACATTGATTGAAGCAGATTGCTACATCGCCGATAAGGCTACAGGCAATATGATCTTCATAGAGACAGAGGGAGATGTTGCTCTGACTTTCTATATGGACGATGTAGAAATCAAGGTTGTCAAATAACACCCCATAAATTAAAAAAGGAGGAAATTTAGGTGAATAAAAAGCTGTTTAAAAAAGCTCTTACAGCTGTCCTTACGGCTGCCTTACTCTTTACGAGTAGTGGTTTCGCTTCCTTGAATGCTTCTGCTGCTGAGAAAATCTACGTCGAGGGAGTATATACTAATTTTCAAAAGGCAACCATGTCAACGGGTACAAGCAGACAGATTAATGCGTATGTTGAACCTTCAAATGCGACGGTTCAGGTACTTCAATACAAATCATCTGCACCGGAGGTTGCCAGTGTATCAAGTACAGGTCTGATTAGTGCCCTGTCTCCGGGAAAGGCCACGATTACAGTGACCGCATTGGACGGCAGCTCACAGACGGAAAAAATAAAGATAACAGTTCTGGAAGACTTATTCATTACAGGAGATATGGTAGACTCCGATAATGATGTTGTGGTCCTGGACAAAACCTATGGAAATCTATATATTGACGGCTCTGTTGGTGATGCAGATATATATCTTAGCGGTGTAACTGTAAGAAATATATTAGCGATGGGCAGCGGAGATTACTCCCTGTATACATATGACTCTGCAATTAAGGAGCTTATGCTTGATGATGTAGCAGGCGAGATAGAATCCTTTGCGATTACCGATGAAGATAATAAAGCGGCTCCCAACCTTATAGTTGGAGAGAATACACAAATCAGTAATCTTAATGCAAGAATCAGTGCCAGTATCCGTCAGGAGGATGGTTCTGCTATAGAAGGACTGCGGGTAACGCAGGATGCAGAAGGAAAGATTACAGTCTATCTCGAGAACTATTCAGGCGGACTGCTTCTGGATTCATCTTTAGGAGATATGGAAATCATTACAACCGGATGCAGCTTATCCAGCGTTAATGTTACTGGCAGTGAAGATGCGGGTAACGTTCACCTTGTTAATGGCGGTGAGTCTGAAATCAGCAATCTGATATTAAGCAAAGCTGCGAATGTAACGCTTGATGTACCCACAGCGCAGGTTGATATTGATAGTAATGCCAGCGGTGCAGCCCTGACATCAAACAGTGACATCGGTGCATTAACCGACGCAGGTTCAGGCAGCCATATTACCGTAGCAGGTTCCGTTGACAGCTTTGAAGCCAATGGCTCAGGCAGCAATATCAATGTTGCTTCCGGCGGTTATGTAGGAATGATTAACCTGAATGGTGAAGGCTCTAAATTATCCGGTGCCGGTACAGTATCCGAAGCATACGTCAATGCGAACAATGTAAGCGTTGACACGGTGAATACTTTGGTTGTTGTCAGTGAGCAAGCAACAGGTACAAAGGTACAGGGAAATAATGTAGCCGGAGGCTCTACTACAACAACAAAACCGCCTGTAGGTGGTGGCGGCGGCGGTGGACCATTGCCTCCTCCTGTAGAGAAGGAGATTCAGGTTGGAGACATTATCTATAAGAACGATTTTGAAGACGGAATGCACAGACTAATGAATAATGCTCAAGGCGGGGTAACGATAGCCGTAAAAGAGGACGAACAGACAAATAGCAAGGTTGCATATGTTAGCGGTAAGACAGAGGTTTATGCAGGTGCGGCTATTAGTTTAAGCGGTTATTCTAAAAAACGGGTTACCATAAGGCTAAAGGCTGATATTAAGGCTGAAGAAGCAGGGCATTTAAAGGCGACCATTAAATACTATAATGAGACTTTAAAGAAGAATGATTATCAGCAGGTAGCCGAGAAAGAAGAAGCAAATGCAAATGAATGGTATTCGATAGAGGGTACATTTGAACTTGCTAATAATATGCTAGCAGATTTTATTTACTTTGAATCTCCTGAAAAGAGCAATTATTCTTTAGACAACATAGAGATTACTGTTGATAAGATAGGTGATCCTATACCGGTTACCGGTATTGAACTAGACCCGGCAGGACCCATGAGTCTTGATATCGGTGAAGTAAAGAGATTGACACCTGTTATTATACCTGACACTGCGGATAATAAAGAAGTTACATGGTTATCAGAAGACCCTTCTATAGCGACCGTTAATGAAGGAGCTGTTAGAGGTGTTGCTGCGGGTAATACAAAGATTATTGCTACGACAGTTGATGGCAAATTTACTGCAGAGGTTGAAGTGACAGTAACAGATAATGTAATTGTAGAAATACCTGCATCAGAAAACTTTGAGAAGATGGAAGCCGGTACCAAACTAAAATGGTTAGGATATGGTGGTGATGGTGAAGCAACAGTAATAGTTGACCCTTCTAATCCATTTAATAAGCTTCTTGAGGTTAAGCCTTCCGCAAACTATGATCGAGCCTCTATTATTAATATTACATTACCGGAAGGCAAAACTTTAGGAGATTATTCGAAAATCAAGTATAAGGTAATGTGGAAATCTGGTGATGTAGGATATAAGGATGTACTTGTCGAGGCAGACACTATATTATCAGGAACATTTAGCAAGACTCCGGACAGAGTTATAGCGAGCTATAACAGGAGAGCTGGTGCAACAATGGCTCTCGCAGAAGAGACAATTAATCTAAATGGAAAAAAGAGCGGCTTAAGTGGAGATATACAGATTTCTATTGGAATTAATTGTAAGGCGTCGGAGGGAGAGGCGCCTACTATTTATTATCTGGATGATATCGTATTTGTACCAAAGCCTGATTTCATGCCAATTGCAGGGGTAGAGTTAAATAAGGATACAATTACTCTTGTAGAAGGCAGAACTGATACTTTGACAGCGACGATAAATCCTTTAGATTACACAACAACGCCTGAGATAACATGGACATCAAGCGAGCCAGCAGTTGCAACAGTTGATGGTGGCACGGTTACAGCTTTAAGTGCAGGTACGGCAACGATTACAGTAACAGTAAAGGAAATAGAATCTGAGCTTGAATATACAGATACCTGTACTGTAACAGTTGAGGCTGGAGCATCAACTCCTGCACCGGAGGTTGTCATTGATTTTAATTCAGATTCAATAGGGGCCGCATATAAAACAATTGGATGGGGACCTTTCCCGGCTACGGTTGCTGCGGTATCGGGCGGTGGCATTCAAGCATTAGAGATAAAGCCGAATAATTATAATGCATCTGCAGTCATATCCGTTATTATACCCGAAGGCTTTACATTAGGGGACTATGAAGCAATATCTATTATGGCCTATTGGAAATCTGGTGATGTTGGCTGGAAAACTATTAGGATAGAAGCAGCGAAAGTTTTAAGTGGTGCATTTAATGAGAATGACACGCGATTGATAGGTTCGCGAAATAGAGATCTAGGCGTCAACACAGATTTTGAGCTCCTTACAATTGACTTGTCATTAAATGGTGAGTTAGGCATGTTGTCTGGTACGATTGAGCTCGCTATTGGAATTCACTGTGGAGCCTCGGCTAACGGTGAAGATACGGTTTACTATTTGGATGACATAAAGCTTATTCCAAAGAGCTAATAACCTAAGATACAAATGTTATAGTGAATAAATAGTATAAGAGCTGTTTCTTTCTAATGATTGAAACAGCTCTTTCTTCTGTTTAGAAAAATATTTTGTATAAAAGACTGGCTGCTGAATCGACCTTTATATGGAATTGAAGCGATATCCTCAACTTTTAATAAACAGACTTGAAAATGTACAAAATTATGAATATACTATAGATATATTTATTATCAATTGATATTATTTTAATATACCAATAGAAAGGAAACAAGCTTATGGATATGACATTGCGTTGGTTTGGAAAAAAGCATGATAGTGTAAAATTGGAGTATATAAGGCAGATACCGGGAGTAACCGGTGTGGTCTCTTCACTTCATGATATTCCTGCCGGTGAGGCGTGGAAATTGGAGGATATATTAGAGCTTAAGAAGGAAGTAGAGGCAGAAGGCCTCAAGCTCATAGGAATTGAGAGTGTAAACATTCATGAGGATATTAAGATAGGACTTCCCTCCAGAGAGAAGTATATTGAAAATTATAAGATATCCCTTGAGAATCTGGGTAAAGCGGATGTTCATATGGTATGTTACAATTTTATGCCGATTTTTGACTGGACAAGAACAGATTTGGCGATGGAGCTTGAGGATGGCTCCTATGCGTTGGCTTATGATGAGAATGTTATAAAGGACCTTAAGCCGGAGATGATGTTCGAACGGATGGAGAAGGAGAGCGGCGGATTTATTCTGCCGGGCTGGGAACCGAACCGCAGGGATGAGATTATGGATTTATTTGAGAAGTATAAGGATGTAACGGCTAAGAAGCTGATGGCTAATTTAAAATACTTCTTAGATGCGATTATGCCGGTGTGTGAGCAATATCAGATTAAGATGGCACTTCATCCGGATGACCCTGCGTGGAGTGTATTCGGATTGCCGAGAATCGTCACCAGTGAGAAAGCGTTAGAGGAGATAGCGGCATTAAATAGCAGTATATACAATGGCTTTACTTTATGTACCGGGTCTTTGGGAAGCAATCTGAAGAATAATCTTCCCGAAATCATAAGAAACCCCAAGATAAGCGAGCGGATTCATTTTGCACATCTAAGAAATATGAAATTTGATTCGGACGGAGTATTTCATGAAAGCTCCCATCTGTCCTGTGACGGTAATTTCGACATGTATGAGATTGTTAAGGCCTTACATGACGTCGGCTTTGACGGTGTGGTCCGTCCTGACCATGGCAGAATGATTTGGGACGAAGAGGCAAGACCGGGTTATGGTCTATATGACAGAGCTCTTGGTGTGGCTTATCTGAATGGCCTATGGGAAGCGATAAGAAAGAATGATAAATAATCAGGTATAGAATTCTGACATTAGCAAAATACTTTAATAGATGATAAAAGGGCAGACACACTAAAAATCCTTACCCAGGACAATGCCCGGAAAGGCAGTTTTGATATGAAACTTACTAATTATGATTCTTCATGGCTTGGTAAAGGCTATGAGCTTCCTAAGTATGACAGAGATAAGGTAAAGAAATTAACGATGGAAAATCCCGGCTGGATACATTTTGGGGCAGGGAATATCTTTCGGGGGTTTCCGGCAGCAGGACTTCAAAAGATGCTGGATGAGGGAAGTTATGACAGAGGTGTTATCGTCAGTGAGGGCTTTGACTATGAGATAATAGAGAAAGCGTATAAGCCCTTTGATGATTTAAGTCTGCTTGTAGTTCTTAAGTCAGATGGTAATATTGAGAAAAAGGTTATAGGAAGTGTTGTGGAATCGATTGTTGCAGACGCGGGTAAAGAAAAAGAATGGGAGCGTCTGAAAGAGATTTTTTGCAAGCCTTCCTTACAGATGGTTAGCTTTACGATAACAGAGAAGGGTTATAGCCTCGTGGATTCCAATGGGGAATACCTTGGCGTTGTAGCCGGTGATTTTAATACAGGATATAAGAACCCCGTACATCTTATGGGTAAAATAACAGCCCTGCTCTATGAGAGATATCTTGTAGGAGATAGTGCTTCCAAATCAGCAGAGCTTCCCATTGCACTGGTTAGTATGGATAACTGCTCTCACAATGGGGATAAGTTATTTGCAGCAGTCGATGCCTATGCAGAGAACTGGGTAAAGAATGGATTCATGGATGAGGGCTTTCTGACTTATATAAGGAATAAGAACAAGGTGGCATTTCCGTGGAGCATGATTGATAAGATTACGCCCAGACCGGATGATAAGGTTAAGAAGCTTTTAGAGGATGACGGCTTTGAGGATACGGAGCTGATTATTACATCCAGGAATACCTATACGGCCCCCTTTGTAAATGCAGAAGAGACAGAGTATCTTGTAATTGAGGATACCTTCCCTAACGGAAGGCCTCCTTTTGAAAAAGCAGGCTTCTTATTCACGGACAGGGAGACCGTTGATAAGGTAGAGAAGATGAAGGTATGCACCTGTCTGAATCCTCTTCATACCGCTCTTGCAATCTTTGGCTGCCTCTTGTCCTATACGACCATATGGGAAGAGATGCGGGATACGGAGCTTGTTAAATTAATCAATAAGATAGGTTATGATGAGGGAATGCCCGTAGTTGTTAATCCCGGTGTACTTAATCCCGGAGAATTTATTAAGGCAGTTTTAGAGCGCAGGCTTCCGAATCCGTTTATGCCCGATGCTCCTCAAAGAATTGCTACGGATACCTCTCAGAAGATTCCGATTCGTTTCGGAGAGACGATTAAGGCATATAAGGACAGCAATACACTTAAGGTTACAGACCTTACGTTTATTCCATTGACGATAGCAGGATGGTGCAGATACCTGATGGGAATAGATGATGAGGGGAATGTGTTTGCACCTAGCCCGGACCCGCTGCTGGACGAGCTGCAGGGATATCTTAAGGACGTAAGGCTTGGAGATACAGAGCTTAGTAACGATATTTTAAAGCCGATTTTATCCAATGATAAGATATTTGCTGTTGATTTGTATGAGGCTGGATTAGGAGAGAAGATTGAAGGAATGTTCGGGGAGCTTATTGCAGGAAAGGGAGCAGTAAGAGCAACCCTGAAGAAATATTTGGATTAAATAAAATTAAGATACCATAATAAAAAGGGCGTATTACACGCCCTTTTTTGTAAAAGAGGAAGAGTACCTGAAATCTAAACAACGGTCATATATTTTTGAAATCTGCTTCTTGGCTTATCCGGGATGGACAATCGAAGCTTACCCTCCTGTACAAGAGGAGTTATAAATGTTCTTGTTGAGTAATAGGGTGATAGTCCTATAAAAGCAACAATCTCATCACGGTTTCTCGGAACCATGCAGAATTTTAATATGGCTGCGTTTATATCTCTGCTTTTAGCAATACTAATACCGATGTTATTTTCTAATGTAATAACAAAAGTATCACGTTTGTGTGCAAATCTTGGCGGAGGCAAACAGGCTTCTCTCATCACCATACGAATTGTGGTAATGCCGGAGCAGCGATTCTCAGCAACGTTTAAAATCTCAAGAATATTTGCTAGGGTCTGATTGCGTATGTCGGTAAGTTTTGTTCCAAGCCTGTCAATGGTAAGAGTCCCATACAGCCCACCGCTGCTAATGATTTCAATACGATTGCTATACATAATAATACGCACGGGACTTCCTTCCGTATGTATACTATAATCCCGATGCATCAGCGCATTTAGAATCGCTTCCCGGATTGCCATTAGAGGATATTCATAATGCTCCTTGGGCTTACCATCATTATCAACGATAGTCCATCTATCCATATGTTTTTTTACAAACAGCACAGCTTTCTCAAGCATTTGTTCAAGGGTGCCTTCAATCCGTTCATTGGCGGTAAAACGATGACCCATGGAATCATTTTGGCCTAAATCGGTATCCGGTACGACTACGGCAGTAATGCATAGCTGAGGAAATATATGCTGAGGGTATTTAGCAAAGCAGATTATTCCTGCAAGAGTGGGAATGGAATCCCTCATAATACCGGTCAATTCCAGTATTTCGTTATCACTAAGCTGAGATAAATCCGGCTTGCAAGCCTTTACAGCAGAGATGTATCGTTCGATTTTTTCATTATCCATCTGGGAGGCAGAAGCATTGGTGATTCGTATGTCATCCCGAAGCCGCCTGTGATAGGCGTCATAACGATAGATTTCGTAAGCATTCATTGGCTCGTTGGATTCTCTCACTCTGACAAAGGAACCTTTTATTTTGCCGGCTCCCTTGTAATAAACAGGTCTGCACGCTACATCTGCACTGGGAATCTCTGCTGAAACCACAATTTTTTTGTCGATAGTACACACGGTGAATAGAGGTACGACAGCAGGCTCCATCTGCTGGCACTGTTCTAAAACTTGCTGCATCAAATCTTCTGAATCATAGACACCCACCACATCGAATTTTTTACTTTCATCTATGCCAAATACAATAATTCCACCGCCATCTTGATTTGAAAAACTGGATATGGAATCATAAAGCCTGGTGGGGCAGCAGGTATGTGCTGCTTTTACGGATATAGTCTGTGTTTCACACCGAAATCTCTGAAGTTGTTTTATAATACCATGCAAAGCTTTCTTTGTCATATTAGTCTCCATTCTACAATAAACTGTGAATTTATGCTTATATTATACTAAATAGTTTGTCTATTTGCAAACACCAAACCCCAATATTTTGCAATATATCAATATAAAACCAGATATTTGACGAATTTTATAAGAAAAATCATCGCAAAAACCAGCAAGATGTCGTTTTTCTTGACATTGTGTCATATGTAAAATAGACTATGAATAGAGAAACTTATATTCCTGCATAGGCGTTTTGCTTTACAAAAGAAAAAGGAGGAATCCATTCTTATGAATAAAAGGCAGAAGCAATTTAAGAGAAGTGTTTTTTACCTTGTGCTTGCGGCGATTATAATTATCAGCAGCCGAAGCTTCTACAAGAACATCGTATCGGCAGAGACGGTAAAGGGGTTTGTTCATGTTTCGGGAACAGAGATTCTGGATGAGAATAATAAGACATATATGGCAAAGGGAATTGCATTCGGGAATGATGTATGGAGCAATCCATCCGTTCCGCCGTCAAAGCATCATACACAGGAGAGCTATAAAGAGTTAAGCAAGCTGGGCTTTAATAGTATCCGGTTTTATCTCAATTACGGATTATTCGAGGATGATGAGAAGCCCTATAAATATAAGCAGAGCGGTTGGAACTGGCTGGATAAGAACATAGCATGGGCAAAAAAATATAATATGAAGCTGGTTTTAAATATGCACTATCCCCAGGGAGGCTTTCAATCCAACGGAGATGGAATGGAGCTGTGGACGAATGAGGAAAACAAGGACAGGCTGATTGCCTTATGGAAGGAAATCGCCCGCCGTTATAAAAATGAGCCTGTAATTATGGCATATGATTTATTAAATGAGCCGTACGTAGCAGAACTGGAATCAGAGGAAGAAACCTTTGCGCAGTGGGAGAACCTTGCTAAAAGAATTGTAACTGAAATCCGTAAGGTAGACAAAAATCATATGATTATCGTGGAGAGACTGAATGCGTCCAAGAATATTGATACCGGGAAAGCTGACTGGAATCCGGACCGAAACGGCGACATGAACTTCTTTCTGATAGAAGATGATAACATCGCTTATGAATTTCATGCTTATGAGCCGATGGAATTCACGCATCAGAATGCATTCTGGATTGATGGCCATGAAGGGAATTTTACAGCATATCCTGATGAGGATGCGATTAAGACCATCGGTGATATACAGTGGGAGGGCTTTACGGATTCCAATCCGAAAGCTGGGCGGAAAGCATCAGGCTGGCAGTATATGAAGGGAGAACGCTTTAAGATTAATAACCCTGATTATATGTTTGCACAGCCGACCCTCCAGGCCAGGAATACAGGAAAAAGCGGAACCGTGTGGTTTGATGATATCACGGTGAAGGAATATGATGAAAAGGGCAAATTTGTTCGTGAAATACACAGCTATTCCTTTGATAAGCTCCAAGGCTGGAGCTTATGGCAGGCGGGAAGCAGCAAAGGAAGCGGAACCTATGACGCCAAAGAGGGCCGTAAGGAAAAAGGCTCCCTGAGGATAACGGGAACCACGGATGATGCGAATCTGAGCAGCTATGTGGACAGAATAAGGCTGAAGCAAGACTATTCATATGAAATCAGTGGTTACGTTTTAACGAAAAACATTGAATCGCAGGCAGAAATCAGGATTCGGCTGGATTTTTATTCCTGTGACCGGATTTATGGACGGGATAAGGAATATCTGGAGTCAATTATAGACCAGTATGTTGAATTTGGTAAGAAAAACAACGTTCCTCTGTATCTTGGAGAGTTCGGCTGCATTACATATGCCTTCCAGGAGGAACGGGGCGGAGAGAGATTTGTTTCGGATATTATCGATATATGCAGAGACAGAAAGATAAGCTTCAGCTTCCATGCTTACCATGAGGAAGCTTTCGGCTTATATCAAAATGCGGCGAATAAGCTGCCTGATAACGTCAATAGGCAGCTGTTGAATGTATTTAAGAAAGAGCTAAAATGACGCCGTTACAATTGGTGGACCGGGGTCTGGCAGCTATGGTTTTCGCAGATATAATACGTGGTTTTACCGTCTATAACAGGATAGTCCTGGATATACTCTGCAATCTCCTGCAGCCTACTTTGGTTATCATTTGTTTTAACAAGAACGATTGTATTCGGACTGTAATTGGACGCCATGTATTCTTTTAATTCTTCGAATTCAGGATGATTACCATTGTTATCCGTCACACATACTATCTCTTTTGAAGGGTATAATGCACCAAGGAATGCCAGTTGTGCGAAGCAATAGCCTGCAGGATGGCTCTTGGCCTGACCGGCAAGAAAGCGAATTTGTTTGTCTGCATATTCTATATATTTAGGATTAGCGGTTATATGGGCAAGTCTTTGCAATACATATCCGGCCATAGAGTTTCCTGAAGGGGTTGCGCCGTCATAGACCTCTTTAGGACGGTATATTAATTCTTCTGCCCCGGTTCCTGTAAGAAAAAAGCCATCATCTATATCATCCCAGAAATCCAGCAGCATTTTGTCTGTGAGCTCTACAACCTGTTTGAGATACCGGACATCGAAGGTTGCATCATATAGGCAGAGAAGGGCATGGCAAAGGAAAGCATAGTCATCCAGGTGGCCGTTATTTGCCGCCTCTTTCTCACGATATCTTACATAAAGCTGCCCATCCTTATCGATAAGCTTTGTATTTATAAAGTCAACTGCCCGCTCGGCGATATCTGCATATTCCTTGAATTGTAGTATAATGGCTGCTTTAGCATAGGCAGATATCATAAGCGAATTCCATGAGGTAAGAATCTTGTCATCCTTGTGAAGCGTATGGCGATTTTGACGGTATTGGTAAATCTGGCTGCATAGCCGCACAACTCTTTCATTATCGGGATTTAGCTCGGTTGCATGAATCCGGTTAGGAATAGAGGAACCTTCAAAATTCTCTTTCTTAGAGATATCAAAATAATTACAAAAGAAGCCGGCATCATCCTTTTGAAGGGCAGCATGTATTTCCTCCGGCTTAAAGAGATAATATTTTCCTTCAACGCCCTCACTATCGGCATCTTGGGCGGAGTAAAAGC
>JAEZXP010000255.1 GCA_023419655.1 Bacillota bacterium
CGATAAGCCTTTTATTTGCCATCCTTAATCTTAAGCCTTCACCGTTCTGCCTTTTGGACGAAATTGAGGCGGCTTTAGATGATTCCAACGTGAAGCGTTTTGCCAAGTATTTAAAGAAATTATCAAAGGAAACACAGTTTATCATCATCACCCATAGAAGGAATACGATGGCGGCTGCGGATATTCTGTACGGAATCACCATGCAGGAAAAAGGTGTATCCACACTGGTATCGGTAAGCTTAATTGAAGATGAGCTTGATAAATAACATGATGATGGAGGTTTATTTTTATGGGAGAGAATAAAACCGGTTTTTTCGGTAAATTAGTAAATGGTCTTACAAAGACACGCAATAGCATTGTTCATGTAATCGATGCTATTTTCATCGGCTTTTCCGCTATTGATGAGGATTTCTATGAGGAGCTGGAAGAGATATTGATTATGGCTGATTTGGGTATGCATACGACAACGGCCATTCTTGATAATCTGAGAGCCAAGGTAAAGGAAGAGAAGATTAAGGACCCTTCACAGTGCAGGGAGCTTTTAATAAACAGCATGAAGGAGCAAATGACTGCGGGCGAAACGGCCTATGATTTTGAGCATAAAAAATCAATCATATTGGTCATGGGTGTAAACGGTGTAGGTAAAACCACCACCGTAGGAAAGCTGGCAGCACAGCTAAAGGAGCAGGGAAAGAAGGTTATTGTCGCAGCGGCGGATACCTTCAGAGCGGCGGCGATTGAACAATTGACAGAATGGGCTCATCGTGCTAATGTGGATATAATATCCCAAAAGGAAGGCTCTGACCCGGCCGCAGTTATCTATGACGCAGTCGCTGCCTTTAAAGCAAGAAATGCCGATGTACTTATCTGTGATACTGCCGGCAGACTCCATAACAAAAAGAATCTTATGGACGAGCTTAGAAAAATTAATCGTATTATAGAAAGGGAATGCCCCCAGGCCCACCGGGAAACCCTGGTGGTTCTTGACGGTACCACCGGTCAGAATGCCATGGCACAGGCCAGGGAATTTAATGAGATTGCCGACTTAACAGGTATCGTGCTTACGAAGCTGGACGGAACAGCCAAGGGCGGCATCGCCATTGCTATCTGGTCCGAGTTGAATATACCGGTGAAATATATCGGTATTGGAGAACAAATTGATGATTTGCAGAAGTTTAATGCATCGGATTTTGTGAATGCATTATTCCAGAAAAACGAATAGGAGACGATTATATGAACTTGGATAAGTTCGAGGAAGCGACGGAGGCCGTCAAAAAGGTAATCCTTCGTACAAAGCTCATTTACAGTGAATACTTTAGTGAAATATCGGGAAACAAGGTATACTTAAAGCCTGAGAACATGCAATATACCGGAGCCTATAAGGTTCGGGGGGCTTATTATAAACTCAGCACCCTGTCATCAAAGGAAAAAAATAAAGGCCTTATTACGGCTTCCGCCGGTAACCATGCCCAGGGAGTTGCTTATGCCGCAAAGCTTTATAATGCGAAGGCAATCATTGTAATGCCGAATACTACACCTCTGATTAAGGTGAACCGGACCAAGAGCTATGGTGCAGAGGTGATTCTTCATGGTGATGTATATGATGAGGCATGCAGCTATGCTTATAAGCTGGCAGAGGAAAAAGGCTATACCTTTATCCATCCTTTTAATGATGAGGATATCGCCACAGGCCAGGGAACCATTGCCATGGAGATATTCAAGGACCTTCCCACGGTAGATATTATCCTGGCCCCCGTTGGGGGAGGAGGTTTGCTGGCAGGAGTAGCGGCACTGGCAAAGCAGCTTAATCCGAATATAAAGGTTATCGGTGTGGAGCCGGCTAATGCAGCCTGTATGAAAGCATCCTTAGAGGCAGGAAAAGTAGTCACCATTAATCACGTTGATACAATTGCGGACGGTACCGCTGTAAAGACACCGGGAGATGTCATCTTTCCCTATATTCAAAAATATGTAGATGATATTATTACCGTAGATGATTGCGAACTGATTGTTAATTTTCTTGATATGGTTGAAAACCATAAGATGGTTGTTGAAAATTCCGGTCTCCTTACCGTGGCAGCCCTTAAGCACCTGGATTGCAAGAATAAAAAGATAGCCTGCATTCTTAGCGGCGGGAATATGGATATCATTACAGTAGCCTCGG
The DNA here is from genome assembly GCA_023419655.1 of Bacillota bacterium. Lineage (GTDB taxonomy): Bacteria > Bacillota > Clostridia > Lachnospirales > Lachnospiraceae > Mobilitalea. Next base: position 2,165 of record JAEZXP010000255.1, read on the forward strand.
TTGTTCAGCACGGGCTGATACAAAGAGGCCGTGTGTTCACCGTATCGGTATTGCTTCCGGACCGTCCCGGCGAGCTTTTAAATGTGGCCTCCATTATCGCAAAAGAGCAGGGGAATGTTATCCGGCTTGACCATAACCAGTTTGTCAGCATCAACCGTAACAGCGCCGTTGAGCTTACAATTACCATGGAAACCTTCGGGCATGAGCATAAACAGCAAATCGTGGATGCTCTGCAAAATGCCGGATACAATCCGAAGCTTTGTCAGCCGAATAAAATCTATGATTAATCGTAAACCCTTCGCCGGCTAAGAGCCTTGTTAGTATAATTTCATAATAAAAGCAAAAAACTTTGGATAATATTTTGCCGAGGAAGTTATTTACAAAATGGTACGGAATTGCTATAATGCAGATATCTTTATATTCTGTATGCATTTATAAAACTTCTGAACAAAATCCCAAAATAGTTGTATGTTTTATTTTAATGAATTTAAAAGAGTTGACATTACGATAAGAATAAGCTATTATCATAATAAGAACATTAGTTCGCATTGCAAATGTGACGGATGAAGAAAGGTGTGGTTATTTTATATGGCGAAGGATGATAGAGTAAAAGCCTTAGAATCTGCATTGGCCCAGATTGAGAAGCAATATGGCAAGGGCGCAGTTATGAAGCTGGGGGATACCAGTGCGAATATGAATATTGAGACAGTACCTACCGGTGCCATAAGTCTGGATATTGCCCTTGGATTAGGCGGAGTACCCAGAGGCAGAATCATTGAGATATATGGTCCTGAATCTTCGGGTAAGACTACCGTTGCATTGCACATGGTGGCTGAGGTGCAAAAGAGCGGCGGTATTGCAGGGTTTATCGATGCGGAGCATGCATTGGACCCGGTCTATGCAAGGAACATCGGTGTGGATATTGATAATCTGTACATATCACAACCTGACAACGGAGAGCAGGCATTAGAAATAACAGAGACGATGGTCCGTTCCGGAGCTGTTGATATCGTTGTTATTGACTCGGTGGCAGCTCTGGTTCCGAAGGCTGAAATTGACGGCGAGATGGGAGATACCCATGTGGGGCTTCAGGCAAGGTTAATGTCACAGGCATTAAGGAAGCTGACAGCTGTTATAGGCAAATCCCATTGTGTCGTAATCTTTATTAATCAGCTCAGAGAAAAGGTGGGCGTTATGTTTGGCAGTCCGGAGACAACGACGGGAGGAAGAGCCCTGAAATTCTACTCCTCAATTCGTCTGGATGTACGCCGGATTGAAACGTTAAAGCAGGGCGGCGAGGTTGTAGGTAACCGTACCCGCATAAAGGTTGTTAAGAATAAAATCGCTCCGCCATTCAAGGAGGCTGAATTTGATATTATGTTTGGCAAGGGAATATCCAGAGAGGGCGATGTTCTGGATTTGGCTTCCGATGCAGGTATTATTATTAAAAGCGGTGCATGGTATTCATACAATGATGCTAAGATAGGACAGGGCAGGGAGAATGCAAAGCAATATCTTTCGGAGAACAAAGATGTTTTTGATGAGGTATATGAGAAGCTTAGGGAGAAATTCGACATAAAGCCTGCCAAAAAATATACAGAAGAAAATCCTGAATAAATAAAACTTTTAGCTGTCCGGGGGAGAACGGTATCGATATACTGTCCTTTAACCGGACAGCTTTTTAAGAAAGAAGAATTGCCATGATAATTACGGATATGATAGAGATATTTATCGGCAGAGGGAATAAGAAATCTGCTTATAAGGTATATATTGACGATGATTATGCATTTTTGTTATATAGCCGGGATATTAAAACATATCAGCTTGAGGCCGGCGCGGAAATCACCTCCCTGCTTTATGATAAAATAATAAAGGAGACTGTATTGCGCCGGGCAAAGCAAAAGGCTCTAGCCATACTAAAGCATATGGATAGGACGGAGAAAGAGCTGTATACAAAGCTTAAAGCAGCATACTATACGGATGAAATTATTGAATCTGCAATGAAATATTTAAAAGACTACAATTATATCGACGATGAAAGATATGCATTGAACTATATCCGTACCAGGAAAAATATAACCAGTAAGCTGGTTATTCAATATAAACTTTCTCAAAAGGGTATAAATAAAGATATTTCAGAAAAAATTATGGATATGGAATATGATTCGGCCGAAGAAGATTCTGACCCTGAGACAATAGCCATTAATAAGGCGATTCGCAAAAAATGTAAGGATACGGACAGTCTTACATGGGAAGAGAAGCAGAAGCTTATGGCATCTCTTTACCGTAAGGGATTTGATATGGGTAAAATTAACCAATGTTTGCATGTTAAATAGTTAACAAACTCTAAAATTCTTATAAATAATTTATTGCTGCTTGCCTTTTGGCCTAAAATATAATAAAATTATAATTGGCAGAAAATTGGTTTTCTACTACATTTAGAAAAATGGAGGGCTGAAAATGTCTAATATAGCACAACTATCAGCAAGAGAAAGAATTACTTCATTGCTTGATGACAACAGTTTTGTTGAAGTCGGTGCATTCGTTACAAAAAGAAGTACAGACTTTAATCTTGGGCAAAAAGAAGTTCCGAATGATGGTGTAATTACCGGCTACGGACTTATTGATGGTAACCCTGTCTATGTATTCAGTCAGGACGCGTCATCCTTGGGCGGTTCTGTCGGTGAGATGCATGCCAGGAAAATAACTCGTGTATATGATTTGGCACTTAAGGTTGGAGCGCCTGTTATCGGCTTGATTGATTCATCAGGCATGCGATTGCAGGAAGCTGCTGATGCGCTTAATGCTTTCGGAGAAATATTCCTGAAGCAGGTTGAAGCTTCCGGTGTTATTCCGCAGATTACCGCTGTATTTGGTAACTGTGGCGGAGGGCTCTCAGTCATGGCATCCTTAAGTGATTTTTCATTTATTGAGGGAAACAATGCAAGAATGTTCCTGCAAAGTCCTAATTCATTGCAGGGTAATAACAAGCAAAAGCTGGATACCTCCCGTGCTGCTTTTAATGCTAAATCAGGCACGGTTGATTATGTAGGTACTACTGATGTTGATGTATTAAATAAAATTCGTGAACTAATTGTTCTTCTTCCTTCTAACAATGAAGAGGATGGCTGCGTGATTGATTGCAGCGATGATTTAAACCGTCTTGTTCCGGGATTTGCACAGGAACTGGAGGATACGAAACATGCTATTATCGATATTTCTGATAATCATTATTTCTTTGAAGTAAAGCCGGAACATGCGAAAGAGATGGTAACCGGTTTTATACGGCTGAATGGTATGACCGTAGGTGCGATTGCCAATCGTACCAAGGTTCTGGATGAGAATGGTAAAGTGGCAGAACAGTTTGATGCCTGTCTTACAACCGATGGCTGTAAAAAGGCGGCCGGCTTTGTCCGCTTCTGTGATTCATTTGGAATTCCGGTACTGACGCTTACGAATGTAAATGGCTATAAGGCTGATGTGAACGAGGAAAAGACCATTGCCAAGGCATCTGCCGAGCTTACGTATGCATTTGCAGATGCTACGGTACCGAAGGTTAACCTTATTGTAGGTAAGGCTTACGCAAGTGCATATATTTCTATGAACTCCAAGCATATTGGAGCAGATATGGTATTTGCTCTTCCGAATGCCGAGATAGGTATGATGGATGCCAAGCTGGCGGCGCAGATTGTGTATGAAGGTGAGTCAGCCGAGGTTATCAATGAAAAATCTACGGAATATGCCAATCTTCAAAACGGTGCCCAGTCGGCAGCGAAGAGAGGATATGTAGATAATATTATTGAACCGGAGTCTGTTAGAAAGCATCTTATCTATGCATTTGAAATGCTGTTTACTAAAAGCGAGTCCAGGCCCTTTAAAAAGCATGGCTCTTTTTAGACCATCAAAGAAAGGTTTGATTCATTATGACCATATTAAATAACGGTATTGCAAACTCTATGATTTTTTTGTCACAGGAACCTTTATCAGACCGGCTTAAGATGGCTTCATTAAACACCCTGTTGGGAATAGGTATTGTGTTTGCTGTCTTAATTTTAATTACATTGCTTATCAGCTTATTCAAACTTTTACCGAATAGTAAGGTTAAGAGTGATTATAAGGTGGATTCTGATAAAAATGTCTCCCCTGTGGATAATGTAATTGCACAGATTATCAGCAAGGAAGAAGCTGATTTGATAAACGATTATGAGCTGGTAGCAGCAATTACTGCGGCAATTACTGCATTTAATTCAGAAAATACGCAGGAAGCTGTTCCGGCAGATGGTTTTGTTGTTCGTTCCATTCGCAAAATTAACAGAAAGAGGAATTTTTAACAATCGTATAAGAACGGTTACCCTATCAGACTATAAGGAGGAAGTTATATCATGAAATTTTATACAGTTACTGTTAATGGCAATTCTTATGAAGTATCAGTTGAAGAAAATAGCGGAGCACCCTCTGTGGCACCTGCTCCTGTAGCTCAAGCTGCTCCCGCACCGGCTCCCAAGGCTCCTGTACAGCAGGCAGCACCAGCACCAGCTCCTAAGGCAGCTTCCGGTTCTGCAGGCAATATCAAAATCAGCTCCCCGATGCCCGGAAAGATATTATCCTTAAAGGCCAGTGCAGGCCAGGCTGTAAAGAAGGGTGAGGTAATCCTTATTCTTGAAGCGATGAAGATGGAGAATGAAATTGTTGCTACCGATGACGGTACGGTTGCAAGCATTAATGTAAGTACAGGACAGTCCGTGGAAGCAGGAGATTTATTGGCTACTTTAAACTAAAAATACGTCGGATTTTATTAGTAAATCCCCTTTGAGAGGAAGGGTTGAAAATGGACTATTTAATAAATACAATTGGTAATTTATTGGAATCATCAGGATTTAACCAGATAACCTATAAAAATGTTATTATGATTGTCGTTGCCTGTGTTCTTTTATACCTGGCAATAAAAAAAGATTATGAACCGCTTTTACTCATCCCCATAGCATTTGGTATGTTATTAGTAAATCTCTTTCCCGGCATCATGGCGATGCCGTCGGTTAACGCAAACGGAGACACTGTTCCGGGAGGACTTTTGCATTATTTTTATATAGGTGATGAATATGGTATATGGCCGTCTCTTATATTCCTGGGAGT
>JAEZXP010000004.1 GCA_023419655.1 Bacillota bacterium
CCCAAACGGTGTGTAATAATCAGAGCAGTTTTATCTTTAGAAATCTCTGCAAAGCGGTTGTATATTTTGGTTTCCTCAATCGGGTCGATGGCGGCTGTAGGCTCATCCAGCACAATGAATTGATGCCTGCGGAAAAAACTGCGGGCGATAGCCACACGCTGCCATTGACCGCCGGATAAATCTACGCCGTCAAATTCCCGTGACAGGATGGTATCATAGCCTTTGGTAAAGCTGCTGTCATTTTTGTCAAGACCAGCTTCAGAACAAATTTTATCAAGCTCGGTACCGCATATGTTCCTGCTGACATCACTTATGCCGATATTTTCACGCAGGGTCATTTGATACCGCTGGTATTTTTGAAACACGGCTGAAATATGCCTGAATATAGAACGGGATGCTGCATCCTTTGTATTCACGTCACCATAGAGTACGTTCCCCTCATCCGGCAAATACAGTCCGGTAATCAGACGAATAAGAGTAGATTTGCCCGAGCCGTTTTCGCCGACAACAGCAATCGTTTCGCCGCTGCGAATGGTCAATGTCACATCATCAACTGCTTTTTTCTCAGCGCCCGGATAGGAGAAGGATACCCCATGTACAAAGATATCGGTGTTTTCCGGTAAATCAAAGTCGATACCCTCCTGCTCAGGCATCTGCATGAAACGGAGGTAATTTTTCACCCTGCCAAAATCACGGGCGACGGCTCCAAAATTGTAGCAAATCAATTCTTTCATCAGTGAGAACATCTGGTCAACAGAGGCAAATATCGCAGCAAATGCACCGGCGCTTATTTCACCTTTTATCAATGAATCCAACAGTAAAAATAGAATGCCTACATAACCGCCAAGGGATAAGAGCTGCATTCCCAATTCCGCCAAATCGGATTTTATGGCAGCCCGAAATCTCAATCGGTTAAGCACGGACAATGAATCTGCATACAATTTTCTAAAGTAGGAGAAAGCACCTAAAATGCGGGTTTCCTTAAAATATTCACGCCCGGTCATACAGCTTTCATAATAATCAAATTCCCGGCGGACAGGGGCCGCTTTATCCTCTGCCTTTGAAAATACCTTTGTACGTAAAAGCTGTGTCAGCAGGGTAGGAGTAAAGACAAAAGCAAGCGAAATTATCAAAAGCGGTTTGATGGTGAAAAGGTAAAAGGCCATACATATGAAGTAAGGAAGGTAGAAATTACACATGGCAAGCATTGTTCCGGTGAACCAAACAGCCTCATTTTTACCTTGAACCGCTTTATCCATGTCGTCCAGCATTTCTGTGTCTTCAAAATATACCGGTGCAATCCGGCTTATCTTATTATGCAAATCCAATGAGAGAATCCCTTCGGTTTTGCGGTAATACATCATGGGAATGAAATTCGCTGCGCCGTTAAGAGCCTGCTTTATGACGTGGAACAGCCCCAATAGGAGCAGACTGGAAATTACGGATGTCAATCCGGTTTTGTAAGCTGCAAAGGCGGTTGCCCTGTCAAAAAACATCTGTGTGATGGGTGCAATTACGCCGTATGCAAGTCCATGGGCTACGGCTAATACCTGCCATAGAACAAAAAGCCATGGTGATATGCCCGCTATTTTAGGAAGCATTACAAAAAATGCCTGAAATATGTTTATACTTTTGGCTTTTTTGGCCCTGCTCATACATACCACCTCCTTTGGGCTTCGTACATTTCAGCATAGATGCCGTCTATCGCCATCAGTTCTTCATGGGTTCCCTGTTCGGCTGTATGACCATCTGCAATTACAAAAATCTCATCAGCCAGCCGTGCCGCACCCAGTCGATGGGTAATAAAAATAGTGGACTTACCCTTGCTGATTTTACTAAAAAGGTCATATATTTCGCTTTCAGCAACAGGGTCAAGGGAAGCGGTAGGTTCATCCAGAATATGTACGGGTGCGTGGCTGACAAGAGAGCGGGCAATGGCTACCTTCTGCCATTCGCCGCCGGACAGGTCAACACCATCGCTTTTTATCTTACCAAGAGATGTATTTATTCCATAAGGAAGTTTTGCTATAACGTTCTCAAGCCCTAATGTTTCAGCAGCATCCATAATTTCTGAATCGGCTGCATTGCACACATTTCCAATCCCTATGGACTTGGCCATGGGAATCTGATATTTTGCAAAGTCTTGATAAACAATCGAGAATAAAGCTTTTAACTCGGATTGTGTGAAATCACGCAGATTTTTTCCATCAATCAAAATATCACCGGTGTAATTATCATACAGACCGGTCAGCAGTTTGGTTATCGTTGTTTTTCCGGCGCCGTTTACACCGACAAAGGCATAATGCTTTTTTGCATATAATTTGAGGCAAACGTTTTTAAGAATCATTAAATCGGTATCAGGATAGGCAAAAGACAGGTTGCGAAATTCGATACATTCCGGTTCTGCAATATAAGATACAGGCAAATCCTTTGCATTGGCCGTTTCAGAGAGCTTGCTGAAAGCGGATAAGTCCCGCAGGTATTCCCGGTTGTTGGCAAGTTCACTTGTAATATGAGTGAGTTCCCAGGACATCATCTGTGCTAAACCCAGTGCAGCAGTGACAAATCCCATGAACATTCCGATGGTAATTGCTCCGGAGCTTAAAGGGGCGATTAATACACCTGCAATTAAAACAGAGATAAGCACGGTTATCAGACTGGCACTTTTCATCTTGATAAAGCGGTTGCGTTGAGACTTCATATTGATTTTATAGGCAGCAAGATATTTTTCATAATACCGTTTATTGAGTGCATCCGAATAATTAAAAAGGGAGCGTTCTTCAACATTATCCCGTCCTGCCAGCAAGCCTTGCAAATACTGTGCCTTACGGGTATGCTTCGCTGCTTCTTTGGATGCCTCATAATTTTCTTTGCCGCTTTTAACTGCCAGCCAAAACAGCGGAATAGAAAAGCCAAGAATCAATAAAGCCGCCCACCATACCTGAACGACCAAAATAAGCAATATCGAACCGACACGAACAACTATGTCGGACATTCTAAGAAGAATGTCAAAGCCATTACCAAGCCTCTCGGCCGGGTCTTTTCCCACCCGCCCGATTAAATCCCAGGTATCATTGTTTTCCACATGGCGGTATTCTAACATGACGAGTTTTTCTGTAACAGCGGTTCGAAAGGCTTCTGTCAGATTCATATTCATTTTGGTTTTAACGAAGCCCATAAGTATAAAAGTTATATATTGGTGGGAGATGAGCAGAAGAATCCATATTAACGGTGTGATAATATCGTTTTTATCTGCCTGCCGGCTACTGATTTTTATTGCGGAATCAATAAAAGCCGCCGTTACCAACACCTGCAAGGATGGTATCAGAGCGTAGATGATTTTATCAATTATACGCAGCAATACCATCCCTGGTGAGATACTCAGCGGAATTTTTATAAAGTCTGTCAGCTTATAGTCCCTGGCATCTATCCTCATAGGACTCTCCTTTGTACGATAGAAATGATTTGATAATTCATCATACCACAGGAGCAGCATTATGTAAAATATGGAATAGGCTGTTTGCTACAGAATATGACGGGTTACTTTTCTTAATACGGCACCGCTTGCCACCCCAATTACGATTTTTAAAGCATCGAAGGCTACGAAGGGAAATACACATACCGAGAGGGCATAGGCAATGGTGGAGCCTGACACATAGGTAAACCACAGGGTTCCTATAAGATAGCATACGAATAGAGAAAATAGCATACCCAAGGTTGGTATGGCGATATCGGTGATATTCTTGACGGCTGAACTTGATTTTGTCTTTTTTGATAATTGATAGGATATGGATGTGATAAAAGCCATAACCGGATAGGCCATGATAAAGCCTCCCGTTGCACCGGCTATTACATGAAAGCCTCCTTTAAAGTTAGCAAATACCGGCAGTCCAAAGGCTCCGAGCAAAATATATGCCAGGGTTGATAGCAGGGCATACTTCGGCTCAAGAAGTGCACCGGTCAAGAATATCGCCAATAATGACAGGGAGAAGGGAATCGGCTGAATTGGAATGATAATCTGTGACATGACACTGATGATGGCGGTGAACATCCCGGTGAAGATTAATTTCTTGGTTGTAATTTGGTTAGAAGTTGTCATAATATTATTCTGTCTCCTTTTGTATGGTTTGTTTTATGCGCTTACTGTGTTTTAATTCTTACACTAACTTCTCCGGAGGACAGCGCTTCTTTTTGCCCATCCGGATACTCCACGACAAGCCGTGCCCTCTCGTCAAGATTAATTGCCCGGGCAGGAAGCGTATCCTTTCCTTTAATCACAGATATATCCTTGCCGATAAGGAAGGAACGTTTTTTGTATTCCTCAAGATAGCTTACGGATGTCAGATTATCCATCGAATCGGATAAGTTATTCAGGACTTTTGCGGCAAGAATCGATGTAACCGGCCGGTCCTTCGGAGGGTTAGAAAAGATTGAGCCTGCGACAGACTTTATATTATCCGGAAAATCAGCAGTCGTTACATTGATACCGATTCCCACGACAGCATATTCCAGACCGCCGTTTTCAATGTTAAGAGAAGCCTCGGTAAGAATACCGCATACCTTTTTTCCGTCCATGAACAAATCATTTACCCATTTAATCTGAACATCATTCCCGGTAAGTTCTTCGATGGCATTTGATACGGCAACGGCAGCCGAGGTGGTAATCAGAAGGGAATCATGAAGGTCCAGCTTGGGTCTTAATATAAGGGAAAGATACAATCCGGTAGAATCAGGAGAGTAAAAGCTTCGTCCCATCCGCCCCCGGCCGTTGGTTTGCTCGGTGGCAATAATTACAGTTCCCTCAGGAGCACCACCGGCAGCCATTTCCTTCGCCAGGGTATTCGTGGAGGTAACGGTCTTTCTTACATCAAGGTGAAAGCTTTTTGCCTTACCCCTTAGATAGGGGAGGATGCTTTCGGCAGTAACAATATCGTTTGAAACCGTAAGGCAGTATCCGCGATTGGGTACGGCTTCTATATGATAGCCTTCTTTTTGCAGCTGTTTTATGTTTTTCCAGACAGCACTTCTGGTGACAAACAGCCTTTCTGCCATCCAGGCGCCGTTCACACTGTTTCCTCTGTTTTCCTCCAATAGCTTCAATATCTGCTGCTTTAATTCCATATGAATCCTTCCTTTTATGTATACGTGAATGTTCTGAAATAGCCCTGGTATTCTTTCAAAGATAGTATACCAGAATATTTTACAATGTCAACCACATAGAGTGAAAGAGTTGACAATTGAATAAATCCAAATCGGATTACAAGGTTTTACATATATCTTAAAAATAGTGTATTTTATATGTTAAAATATGTATTCCTTATGCATAATTATCATAAAACACAAAAAAAATCGTGGATTTTGCAATAGAAAACTACTGGATTATAGTATATGATTCTGTTACAATAGTTAGTAAGAGAAGCAGAACAGCGTGGGTATTTAATGCGGCTTCGGATAAGTGATGGAATAGGAATTCATACATATTAAGCAGTGTTTCTTTCGCCTCCGGGTGAAAGAGGTATAAAAGGGGATATGAAGAAGGGGTCAGATGGATAAACATCTGACCCTTCTTCGTTATAAATAGAAATGAATGATATATCTTATTATTTATCAATTACTTCGCTATAAAATTCCTCTATCAGACGGTCAAGATAATCGGGATTCTGCTCCCCAAACTCCTTCATAAGCATTTCACGGATTGTATCAGCCTTCTTCATATAATCCAGCTCGTCAGAGATATCCGGATTACTGATGGAGGTTAAGAATTCTTCTGTAATGTTGTGGGTAAGCCATTCATTAATTTTATGGGTCAGCTTATTTTCTTCCTCGATTTCCAGCTTTAGCTTTTTAGCTTTTTTGCCGGTGGATAACGCTTCATAGATGAAGAACAAAAAGAGTGCGCCCATAATAAGATTAGGGAAAAAGCCGGTCAGCAAAGTTAAGACACCGGCAATGTTTAAGATTACGAATACGATACCGGCAATACCCAGTATCAGGAAGATATAGAGTGTTCCTGCGTAGTCCTTATATTTTTCGGATTTCATAACATAGCTTCCGGACCCTGTCATAAAAGCTCTTAGACTGGATGGCTTCGGCTCGTCGTCTGTATCCTCTGATTCATCCTCTGTGTTCTCTTCAAGAGGCTTGGAATCGCTTTCATCGGCAGGATTATCCGGTGAAGCATCCTCCTGCACCTGCCCGCTGTCAAACCGCTGTGTCGTATCGGGATTTGAATCGGGGGGAGGTGTATCCGTCTTTGCAGCAGCAACTTCTTCTTCAACATCGAAACCGGCATTCTCAGAAATTTCTAAATCAGCGGCCGTATAGGAATGCTCCGGGACAATGTTGCTTTCATCAATATCCTTGATAGAATCCATATTTTTTTCCTCCGCTTCAATACGGGCTCTTTCCTCAAAATAAAAGGCCTGATAATATTTTTTCGCATCTGCTTCGCTTCCTGCCGGAATCGATAGAATATAGAAGTCTTTTTCTTCATCATAATGAATTTTAGTTTCCAGGTTGGAGTGTTCAAAATATTTAGCCAGTTTTTCTGCGATACTTCTTTTTTCCCCTTGGAAGAAAGGGATATATTCCTTTGTATCGGGCAATACATCAACAAGATTGGTAACACAATCGTCACAAAAAGTCACTGTATCAGGGTATTCTTTTTTACAATGCGGACACCAGGGCATAATCTCAACTCCATTTCTTTCTATGATTTGATAAGTCTAATGAATCTTCTTATGTCTATCATATGCGAGCAAATTATCAAATAATAATAAATCCGTTCTTTCTACTCAGCTATAAACCGATGATAGGATTTTTTGCCTTTCCGAATAAGGATGGCTCCGTCTGCATCAAAATTCTTATCCGTCAGAAGTAAGTCAATGTTTTCTGTTTTTTCATCGTTTATTGTAACGCCGCCCTGTAAAATTGTACGGCGTGCATCAGAGCGGGAGCTTGCCAGCTTGGCATCGCACAGTAAGGTAATCAGGTCAATTCCTTCAGCGAATCTTGAAGCGGGATAGGTTGTAGTGGGAATATCCTCGGATTTTGCACCGCCGCTGAACAATGCTCTGGAAGCTTCCTGTGCCTTTGTTGCCTCCTCCTCACCATGGACAATTTTGGTAATCTCAAAGGCAAGCACTTCTTTGGCATGATTGATTTCGGCATCCTTTAAGGCTCCCAGCCTTTTTACTTCATCCATCGGCAGGAAGGTAAGAAGCCCTAAGCATTCCTCAACCTTCACATCTTCAATATTCCTCCAGTACTGGTAGAACTCATAGGGAGAGGTCTTTTGAGGGTCAAGCCACAGGGCGCCCTTCATGGTCTTGCCCATCTTGATTCCTTCGCTGGTGGTAAGAAGCTTAAAGGTCAATCCGAATGCAGGCTTTTGTTCCTTACGGCGAATCAAATCAACACCGCTTATAATATTTGACCACTGGTCGTTGCCGCCTAATTGGAGATTGCAATTGTATAATTTGTTCAGCTTCCAGAAATCATAGGACTGCATCAGCATGTAGTTGAACTCGAAGAAGGTCAGTCCCTTTTCCATTCTCTGCTTATAGCAATCGGCTGTAAGCATCTTATTAACAGAAAAATGAATTCCTATTTCCCTTAAAAACTCAACATAATTTAGGTCCAGAAGCCAGTCTGCATTATTGGCAATGATAGCATTACCGTTGGAAAAGTCGATGAATTTAGAAAGCTGCTCCTTGAAACGGCTTGCATTATGGTCGATGGTTTCTCTTGTCATCAGGGAGCGCATATCGGATTTACCGGAAGGGTCACCAATCATGGTGGTACCTCCGCCGAGTAATGCAATGGGCTTATGCCCGGCACGCTGCATATGCATCATCGCCATAATTGTAAGAAAATGGCCTGCGGTCAGGCTGTCGGCAGTAGCATCAAAACCTATATAAAAGGTAACGGATTCCTTTCCTAATATTTCACGGACTTCATTCTCATGGGTGCATTGTTCGATGAACCCTCGTTCCTGTAGTATGTCATAAACATTTGTTGACATTGGTATTCCTCCTTGTAATTATCTGTTCGTTAACTAAAGCCATTATATATGAAATAATTTTATTTTTCAATGAATTTAAGCCCCAAAGCATTACATTTGTCATAAATAAAACATAACAGATGTCACTTCCTATATGGAAGCCCCAAAGCTATCATTAAGATAGAATCCGGATAACAGACCGGAAAAATACATGAACAGGCAACGATTTATACAAAGAATGCGTACATAGGAAAGGGGTTTATTATGTCATATGTAATTGTTGATAATCTGGTAAAAAAATATGGAGAAGTCACAGCGGCGGACCATATAAGCTTTACCGTATCAAAAGGTGAAATCTTTGGGCTGCTTGGTCCAAACGGAGCCGGAAAATCCACTACCCTGAATGTGATAACGACCTTGTCTGATTTTGATAAGGGAGAGGTTAGGATTGACGGAATGGACATACGAAAGGATAAAGCAGGAATTAAGCAGCTGATTGGGATGGTTCCGCAGGATATCGCCATCTATAACCATCTTAATGCATTGGAAAATGTGAAATTCTTTGCTTCATTATATGGTCTTAGCGGTAAAAAGCTTGTACAGAATGCAAAGGAGGCGCTGGAGTTCGTGGGCCTGTCGGACAAAATGAAATTAAAGCCCGGGCAGATGTCCGGAGGTATGAGAAGAAGGCTCAATATAGCCTGCGGAATCGCCCACGACCCGAAGCTGATTGTCTTAGATGAACCGACGGTAGGCGTGGATACCCAATCCAGAGAGCATATATTGCATTCCATAAAGTTGCTCAGAGACAGAGGAGCCACCGTTATCTATACTTCTCATTATATGCAGGAGGTAGAGGAAATCTGTGACCGTATTGCCATCATTGACAGGGGCCAGATGATTGCCTGCGGAACCGAGGCCGAACTGGTATCCATGGTTACGGATATCTTGTCGGTCCGTATTGAATCCAGGATACCTGCCGGATTTAACCGGGAGGTTTTTTGCAAGAAGATAAAGCTAATGCCCGGTGTGAAAGGGATACTTATCGAGGATTCAATTATAAGGGTGGATATCTCCGCCAGACAGAAGAACATTGAGAGAATCATCCAGGAGGTTATAGGCGCTGAACTGCCCATTATTAATATCCGCTCAGAGGTACCTAATCTGGATACTTTGTTTCTGACTTTGACAGGACGGGAACTTCGTTAGGGGGATGGGATATGATTCAAATTATAATAAAAGAAGCGAAGGATTTTTTAAGAGATAAAAGCAATCTGTTTTTCTTCATGATGTTTCCGATTGTTCTGGTATTTCTTCTTGGCAACCTGCTTTCCTCGATGGATAATGCAGAGGATATCATCGGTGATGTCAGGATACATTACAGCATTGAAGCAGAGGAATTTGCAGATATTGCGGCAATTGAGAGCTTTATGAAGGGCGTGTCGGATGAGCAGAATATTCTGTTTGAAAAGACGGAGGATATGAATGCTTCTATTGAGCGGGCAGGAAAGGATGAAATAACCTCTGCAATTTTATTCACCTCCAACCCGATGGAAATCCATATATATGAAGGAACAGACCGGATTAAGAACCGGACGATTAATGCGATGATGAATGGTTTTTCACAGATTAATAAGGCCGTCAGGATAATCGTTAAGAGTAATCCCATGGCGCTTGTAAATATGGCGGACGGTGAATCGGACTTTATTATACAGAAGGATATGGGAATCAAAAGAACCATGCTTGATTATTATGCAATAACCATGATGTCCATGTTAAGCTTAATGAGTATCATGCTGGGTGCCATGTGTTTTATGGGAGAATACCAGGACAGGACGATTCATCGTCTGAAGATAGCTCCGATAAACCAGGTAAAGCTGTTCTTATCAAAAATAATCGGGCTGTTACCGCAGGTAGTGCTGCAGATTGTGTTGATGATGATTGTCAGTGTATTTATATTTGGCGCACATTTTGCCTCCAATTTTCTTGATAATTTATATCTGTTCTTTATGTTCTTTGTTGTCACATTTGCGATTATATCAATCGGTGCCGTATACGGATTATATTGCAGGATAAATCCCATGGCAACGATAATGCCTGTGAATTGGGTGATGATGTTCGTATCAGGGACCTATTCGAAAGAGATATTTATTGATGGGGTTACACAGGCAATGCCCATCTATCAATTACAGGAGGCGGCCTTTGATTTGGCTATATTCGGCAGGTACGAAAGGGCAAATACAATTATTGCAGCCTGTATTGTGATTACGGTAATCATGCTGGTAATTGGAGCGAGAAGCTTTTGCAGGAGGGCCATGCGATGAAAAACATCTTGTTATTAATAAAATTAAATGCATACAGAAACCGTATGGCAATCCTTTTGTCAGCCTTTAGCGGTGTCATCCTGTGCGTTATATTGTATCTTATGGGGAATTATTTTATGGACAGGAATCTGTCAAGGATTCATATTGGCGTTATGGATTATGATAACAGCATCCTTTCCGGGGATTTTAAATCATACCTGTCAAATGAGCTGGACTATGAAATCATAGAGCATGGCAGCTATGATTATCTTTCTGAATTGTTGATAGAAAAGGAGATTTCCAGTATAATAGAGATACCTTCGGATTTTTATGAAAGTTTTGCATCCGGCAGAGATGGCAATATTATCATTACCTCCACCGATGATTATGAGAATTCAGCTTTTCTGGAGGTAAACATGAACAGCTATCTTTCCGGTATCCGGCTTTTATCTGTAAGTGCACACAGTGCACATGCACAGGGAGATAAGGAAGCCTTTGACCGGCATATAACAGAGTATAAGGAAGTGGAGATTCCGGTTACCAAGACCTCGGCGTTTACGATGGAC
Source organism: Bacillota bacterium (assembly GCA_023419655.1). GTDB lineage: Bacteria > Bacillota > Clostridia > Lachnospirales > Lachnospiraceae > Mobilitalea. Next base: position 10,872 of record JAEZXP010000004.1, read on the forward strand.
TTAGGACAGTTTAAGCAAAAAGAGGGCTTTCGCAACACAATCGGTTTCTTTCTGATGATTGTATTTGCACTGGGGATGGTATTGTCATTTATGATTATTGATGATAAGTCAACCGGTGTATATAACAGGATTACCGTAACGCCGGTAAAGCCTGTGCAGTATATTGCAGGCAATAGTATATTCGGATTTTTGCTGCTGTTAATAGAAGTTATAATATACTGCGGCTATATTGCGGTCATGGATATTCATATCGGTTTTCCGGTATACAAATTATTTTTATTAATGATGTTATTATCCTTCTTTATTATCTGCTTTATCGTGGATGTCTCCATACTTATAAGGTCAAAGAGCGGTATATCAGCTCTTGTTATGGGATTTTCCACGGTGGGTGCAATCCTTGGAGGAGCATATTTTCCATTGGACCGTTCTCCCCAAAGCCTTCAAAACCTGGCGAGAGTCCTGCCGCAGTTTTGGTTTATGGATGCGCTCCGAAAGCTGATTGATAATCCTGTTGCCGATATTACGCCGGATATAATTATTCTGGTTTTATTCAGTGTGTTGGCGTTTTTGATAGGAGCGGTTCTGTTTTCACAAAATTATAAAAAAGGTTAGGCACATTTTATGTTGGATTTACCAATCCTGTATCTGATTGCAAAATCGGCGGCGGTTGCCGCTTCATATCTGATGGCGGGTCATGCCAGGACCGATATGGTTGTTACGATTATATCGGTTCTTAGCTTTGCCTGCGTATTTGTGCTTGAGCTGCTGATAGACAGGATATGGCACAAAAGGGCATGGATTATTGGGATTGTATCCGCTTCAATGGCAGCCTGCTTCTTGATTGGCATCGAAATGCTGTTTCCGCTTCTGGTGATTTTGCTCCTGCATCTATTTGAGCTTTTTCTGTCTGAGGATATGTATTATCAAATTAGTGTGATTTCTTTGATATTATTATTTGCTTTATATCCGAAGGATATAAAAACGGTGATATTATCTGTAATCTTAATTGTAATGGTTATGGTGTCAAGGATTGTCATCATTAAGCTGGAGAGCTATATCCATAAAAACGGAATGCTTCAGGAGAAGATAATCCGTCTGGAGAATAACGCGGCCGACCTTAAGAGCCATATGAAGACATTAAAGACGGCGGCATCCCTGGAGGAGCGTAATCGGATTGCGGCCCGGATTCATGATGAAATCGGCCATGGGATATCCGGAAGCATCATCCTTTTGGAGGCGGCCATGCTGCAAATGAAGAATGACCCTATCAAGGCAGCAGGCAGTGTCGAAAAGGCCATCATAAACCTTAGGGAAAGCGTGGATGAGATACGCACCGCACTTCGGGAGGAACGGACGGACCGGTATATCCTCGGTATACATGATATCACCTCGCTTTTGGAGGAATTTAAGCTAAGATATAATAAATCAACCCGGTTTAAGACCACAGGAGATTTAACCAATATTACGCTTGATATGTGGACCTGTATTCATGACAATCTAAAGGAATGTCTTACGAATATACTCAAGCATTCCAATGCAACGGAGTTTGTTCTGAGTATTCAGGTATTTAACAAGATAATCCGGATAGAGTATAAGGACAACGGCAGAACCGGCCAGAGCTTTGAAAAGCATTTAGGCTTGGAGGCTATTGAAGAGCGGACGGTATATGCCAAGGGCAGATGCTTCTTCTCGAAGGATGAGAATGGATTTTGCGTTACGAATATATTTAATTATTAAGATTAATGTTTTTTATTTAAATTAATGTTTTTATTTAAATTAATGTTTTTTATTAATTATGCGGCAGGAGAAGGGGAGGAAATCATGATACGGGTACTTCTGGCAGATGATGATGCAATTATTCGTGAAGGGCTTAAGATGATATTAGACACCCAGGAGGATATGGAGTGTGTCGGTGCCGCCGTTAACGGGCAGGAGGCAGTGGATATGTCCAGAAGATACAGGCCGGACGTAGCCATGCTTGATATCAGGATGCCGGTTATGGACGGAATTGCGGCTGCAAAGGAAATGATGGATAATGGATATTCAAATCCCCTGCTATTAACGACCTTTGATGAGCCGGAGCTGATACTTCGTGCTTTGAAGGCAGGAGTGGGCGGCTATATCCTTAAGAATAGCCCTGCGGAGCGGATTTTATCTGCAATCAGGATGATACATTCAGGAGGCAGTGTATTCCAGAAGGATATTCTGGAATTTATCCGAAGCAGAGTATCACTGGAAGGAACCTCGAATCAGATGTTTGAGCTGCTTTTATCGCCCAGAGAGATGGAAATTGCGGGGTTAATAGCGGAAGGCTTATCCAACAAGGATATATGCGAGCGGCTATACCTGACGAACGGTACCGTTCGCAACCATATCAGCACCATATTAGAAAAAACCAGCTTGGAACACCGGACGCAGATTGCGGTACATTACCTTAAAAACAAATGACCCTGTCCAATAAGCAAATAACTTGCGCTGGGATTAATATTTTATATAGGTTTTCGGTATATTTTGCCGAAGGCCTTTTTTATTGAATAGAAGAAAAGGACATTCCATTCAATAAAAAACGCTTCGCTGCGGAATATATGCAGTTTTCATGAAATATAATGAAGTGAAGAACAAGCATCATCAGATATAAATATTTTGAATGAAGGGGGCATCGCTATGGATACCAGTTATGAGGATAATATGTATAGGCAGATTGAGAAAAGCTTGTCGAACAATATTAATGACAGATTATTCGTTCCGATAGAAATGATAGATAAGCCTGCATACATGGGACGTCTGAATAAGCAAAGAACGGATTCGATATCACAGGAAGAAAATATGGAGATGGATGATTCATATGATGGCAATCGAATTTATAATGACCGGATGGAGAGTAGTCCGGAGAGTGATGAGGGAGGTCCCAGACTGTCCCGCGCCGAGTACATCCGTCAGGCAAGAGAGGCCTGCTTAAGGCAGATGAACGGATTGGATGTGTCCGGAAGGGCAAGTGACTTCTATCTGGGAGATGAGGATTCGATTCATTCTTTTGGGGGAAGAAAAAGGAAAGATAAAGCTGCCGGGTTGTTTTATGAGGGGAACACAGAGGAAAGTTCACCGGAGGAGATGGCTTCTTTTCGCTCCCTAATCATTCGTACGGTGTGTGCGGTTGTGCTATTTATAAGTATATTTATTATCGATAAGATTAAGGTGGACTGGGGAGCATTCTCCTATGAGACCATCCGTCAATATGTTACAGGCAACAATCAGTTAAAAGCTTTGGAGGAAATCATTCTCTCATGGATTAAATAAGCAAAAGGCAGTTACTAATAAGTGAAATTATGATATAATGAACACTGACGTGTTCATATTGCATAATTACGTTAGTAATTATGATATACTCTACGTATGATAATTTTTAGAGAGGACAACATAATGAGAAAACTGGCACTTTCAGATGAAATACTCTTATCCGTGGAGAAGCCTGCCCGCTATATCGGCGGAGAGGTTAATATGGTTGTGAAGAATCCGAAGGATATGGATATAAGGTTTTGCATGTGTTTTCCCGATGTATACGAGATTGGTATGTCGCATCTGGGAATTCAGATATTGTATGATATATTAAACCGCAGAGAGGATACCTATTGTGAGAGGGTATATTCTCCATGGGTTGACTTGGACAAGCTTATGAGGGAGCAGAATATCCCTCTTTTTGCATTGGAAAGTCAGGAGCCAATTAAAAATTTTGACTTTCTTGGGATTACACTTCAGTATGAGATGTGCTATACCAATATACTGCAGGTATTGGAGCTTTCCCATATTCCGATATATGCGAAGGACAGGACAGAGGAGGACCCGATTGTCATCGGAGGAGGCCCCTGTTCCTATAATCCTGAGCCTATAGCGGATTTCTTTGACTTTTTTTATATTGGCGAAGGTGAAACTGCCTATGACCAAATCCTTGACATCTATAAAGCGTGCAAGCATTCAGGAAAGACCCGGCAGGAGTATCTGGAGCGGGTGTCACAGATAGAGGGGATGTATGTACCTTCATTATATGATGTAACCTATCATGAGGATGGAACCATAAGAAGCTTTGAAAAGAAGCTTAAGAACGCCCCTGACCGCATAAAGAAGCAGGTGGAAATGAATCTTAGTGAGGCATATTATCCCACAAGACCGCTGGTACCATTTATAAAGGTTACTCAGGACCGGGTTGTACTGGAGATACAAAGAGGTTGTATCCGCGGCTGCAGATTCTGCCAGGCAGGCATGGTTTATCGCCCGAATAGGGAAAGAGACCTTCAATATCTTAAAAACTGTGCCTATGAAATGCTTGAATCCACAGGACATGAAGAAATATCCTTAAGCTCTCTAAGCTCCAGTGATTATTCCCGGCTGCAGGAGCTGGTTTACTTTCTGATTGATGAATTCGGTTCAAAGGGTGTGAATATTTCCTTGCCCTCACTTCGTATCGATGCATTTTCGCTGGATGTGATGAGTAAGGTTCAGGATGTCAGAAAAAGCAGTCTGACCTTTGCTCCCGAGGCCGGAAGCCAGAGGCTTAGAGACGTTGTGAACAAGGGATTGACGGAGGAAATGATTCTTAACGGAGCAGCAGAGGCATTTTCAAGCGGCTGGAACAGAGTGAAGCTGTATTTTATGATGGGGCTGCCGACGGAAAATGAAGAGGATATTGAAGGAATAGCCGTATTATCGGATAAAATAGCAAGAGAATATTACAAGCTGCCAAAGGACCAGAGGCAAGGGAAGGTCAGTATCGTTACAAGTACTTCGTTTTTTGTTCCCAAGCCCTTTACTCCATTCCAGTGGAGCAGGATGGATACGCCGGAGGAATATATACAGAAGCAAAAACTGCTTCGAAATAAGATAAATGAACAGCTGAATCGAAAGAGCATCAAATTCAACTGGCATGAAGCAGAGCTGAGTGAACTGGAAGGTGTGTTCGCAAGAGGTGACCGGAGATTAAGCAAGGTGATTTATGATGCTTATAGGGCAGGCTGTCTCTATGATTCATGGGGCGAGCATTTTAATTACGGGATATGGTGCAAAGCCTTTGAAGAAAACGGTATATCCATGGCATTCTACAACAGTAGAGAGCGCAGGGAGGACGAGGTTTTTCCGTGGGATATGATTGATGCCGGAGTAAGTAAGGTGTTTTTGCTTAGGGAATATAGAAGGGCAATCAAAGAAGAGGTAACGCCAAATTGCAGGCAGTTATGCTATAACTGTGGTGCAAAGGAATTTGGCGGCGGCGTATGCGTCCAGACAGCCCTGGGAGGTGCAGATGAGGATTAGACTAAAATTTCAAAAGTATGGGTCTGTAAAATTTATCGGACATCTGGATGTTATGCGGTATTTTCAGAAGGCATTTCGAAGGGCAGGCCTTGACAGTGAATATTCCAAAGGGTTTAATTCCCATCAGATTATGTCATTTGCGGCACCCCTGGGACTGGGGCTTACCAGTGACGGCGAATACATGGATATCAGGCTGCATACAAGTGAGACTCCCAAGCGCATGCTTGAGAAGATAAATAACATGATGTCAGAGGGATTCTATGTGACAGGATTTCGTATATTGGATGAGCCGGGGGAGAATGAAAAGAATGTGACGGCGATGTCTCTTGTATCCTCGGCAGATTATCTTGTCTCCTTAAAGGACGGCTATTCGTTGGGGGATAAGATGAGGACACCGGACAAGTTTCAGGAGGCTTTTGAGGCCTTTTATTCCAAGACGGACATCACGATAAATAAAAAGACAAAGAAAAGTGAAATGGATGTTAATATCAGGCCGATGATTACGTTGACGGCATTTGATGATGCGGATTATAAGGCAAAACTAAAAGAAACGGTGATTGAACAGACGGGGCCTGCGGATAATTGCTGTTATCTCCTTGATAAAGAAAGCAGAGCCGATATATATGAGAACAATATCAGGGTATATATGCAGCTTGATACGGGAAGTGTGGCAAACCTGAAGCCGGAATTAGTTATGGAAGCCTTTTGCAAGGAGAATCAAATTGCGTATAATCCCTTTGCATGGCAGGTTCACAGATTGGAGATTTATACAAGGGAGGAAGAGAATAACAAAATAATCCCTTTGCTATCCGCTTATTTATGATATAGTTATACGGGAGGAGGATTCCCTATGAATCATAAGCTTATAATAACAAAATACAAGGATACAATTATCTCGGCGTTTTTTAATGGTATGAATATGGTACAGGTATCGTTAAATCCTGCTGAGGAGGATACCATTCTGGGTAATATATACCTGGGAAAGGTCAAGAATATTGTAAAGAATATCAATGCAGCCTTCGTAGAAATTGAAGACGGAAGGATGTGTTATTATTCGATGGCAGAGAACCGCTTCCCTATCTTATCGAATCAGCCGGAGCCGGAAGAAGGGGAACCTCTTAAGGAAGTACGGGTTAAGATTGGAGATGAGCTGATTGTCCAGGTTGCCAAGGAGAACGTTAAGACCAAGGCACCGGTCGTTTCCTCTAATATTAACCTGACAGGAAAATTCGTAGCGCTGACCTATGGCAAATCTACCGTGGGGGTATCCAATAAAATTGAAGATACGAAGGAAAGAAAGAGGCTTAGAAATCTGGTGAAGCTCTATGCCCGTAAAGAATACGGCTTTATTGTCAGGACGAATTCTGCGTATGTAGAGGACCAATTAATTATAAATGAAATCAACAATCTTGTTGATATTTACAAAAATATCCGCAAATTCGGTATCCACAAATCAAGATATTCCTTGCTGTACCGGACACCTCCCGGCTATATCTGCGATATCAGGGACGGACATTCTGACCGGATGGATGAGTTTGTAACCGATGATGAAGGTCTTTACGAAAATATGATGGAATATCTGATTCAGCATCAGCCGGAGGATAAAGATAAGCTAAGACTGTATCAGGATACGGAGATTCGTTTATTTTCCTTATATGGAATTCATGAGAAGATAAAGGATGCCGTAAAGCCAATGGTATGGCTAAAGTCCGGGGGAACGCTGGTTATCCAGCCTACGGAAGCATTGACTGTCGTAGATGTTAATACCGGAAAGGCAGTATCCGGTAAGAAGAAAGTACAGGAGACTTTTTTAAAGGTCAACCTGGAAGCGGCAAAGGAGATTGCAAGACAGATAAGGCTTCGCAATATAAGCGGAATCATTATAATCGATTTTATTGATATGGAATTAAAAAAACATAAGGATCTTCTGATGGAAGAGCTGGAAGAGCATTTCAGAAGAGACCCGATAAAGACGACCTTGGTGGATATGACAGCTTTAGGCTTAGTGGAGGTAACCAGAAAGAAGCTGCGAAAACCGCTCCATGAGCAGGTGAAGAATATGTTTCCGGAGGGAATATGAACAAAACAAATGCGATGAGATTGCTGGAGCAGGCAGGAATTGAATACAAAGCAATGGAATATGAGGTTGATGAGGATAATCTGTCCGGTGAGCATGCGGCAAGCCAGATTGGAATACCTCCGGAGCAGGTTTTTAAAACACTGGTAGCCAGAGGTGAGAAAAAAGGAATCGTAGTATTCTGTATACCGGTATCGCTGGAGCTTAACCTTAAAAAGGTGGCAGCAGCTATCGGGGATAAAAAGATTGAAATGCTCCATGTAAAAGATTTATTAGGTGTAACGGGATATATCCGCGGCGGCTGTTCGCCGATAGGAATGAAGAAAAAATATCCGACGTATATGGATGAAACAGCGATACTCCATGACCATATCACGATAAGTGCCGGTGTCAGGGGCTGTCAGCTATGTATACCGACAGAGGCTTTCGTTAAATATATTGAAGCGGTTTTATGTGATATTGCAGAGTGACATTAAATATTTAAAAGAAATAAAACGCCGAACAGATTATATCATAAGCCTACCAAACGCAATTTGGAATGGTCTGAAGCACAATTCAGAAAGTCTGAGGACAAATACCGCCTGAATTCCTATGACGGTGAGATTCGATACGAAAAATATATACGGATTAATAATACGGAACTTGCACCGGAGGTAACCGCAAAAATGATAAAAGATTATTTTGAATTATAGTGCATGAGTAGGGGAGAATACCGATGGATAAAAAGAGAAAAATAATGACAGCTGCGGCAATGGGTTCTCTATTATTGGCTGTAGCCATGATTGTAATCGTATTAGTAAAATTAAAATTAATTGATAATACGGAAGTTATTTCAGAAAAAACAGAGGATACGGTCCATAATACAATGGATAGCGATAAAGACAATAATAGGAATGTGAATCCGTCAAAAGGTGAAACACCAGAAAATAATAATGAGGATACATGGATAAAGGTCAGCATATATGATGCAAGTCCGGAGGATTTAACAGAAACAGAAATCGTTACGCCGATGACCCATGGACTTGTGAAGTATCCTTTATTAGCCAGTATCCCGGAGAGGAATCTCTTTTTATATGGAGCCGACGACGGCGTTATCGTAAAGCATGGTGAAATTTTAAAGCCATTCGAGTGGATTTATCTTACGCCGAGATTTGTTCTTCCATGGATGCGGATGGAGGACTTTGATAATGACGGCACGGAAGAAATCCTGTGCGTGACATATGTTGCTTCAGGAACCGGATTATCCATTGAGGAGCTGCATATCCTTGAGCCGGATGAAGCCGAGATATACCGGGATGTATACTTTAATCCAGACGATTATAACAAGCAATTAAGTGAAAATATTGCTTTTCAATTTGACGAGGAAAACAACAAGCTATGCTATCAGGTAGGTGAAACGTACTATGAGTATGACGCACCGGAAGTTTTTACAGAGTACACTTATTCCTTTCTTGACCTGGGTTATGGCTGGATGAAAAGCTTTGAATATGATGAAGGAATTGTTACAAAAGATTATATTATCTACAATTTTGAAAAAATCGCGGCTCCGGTATATATTAATTCTGTTTCGGCAAAAGTTATTTATAGTGACGAGACATTTACATTAACAGATATAACAATAAATTCGCCGGAGCAGTAGGGGCTTCATATACCGGACGTTGCTTGATACGGGGTCATTGATAATTGACATCCTCAGAGAGGTAATCTTATGACAAATTTTTCGTTGACAAATCGTCCGTCCTATGCTAACATATTTTAGTGTGCCGCACAATGGGGTATAAGAGCCGGTTATTTACGGACACCGAAGTTGGCGAGTAATGATAATAGGAGGTGCCATATGTACGCAATTATTGCAACTGGTGGAAAACAGTACAAGGTAGCGGAAGGCGATATCATTAAAGTTGAGAAGCTTGGCTTAGAAGCAGGCGCAGAAGTTACATTTGACCAGGTACTTGCAGTGAATAACGGCGAATTGGTTGTTGGAAATCCAACCGTAGCCAGTGCTAAAGTTACTGCAACGGTTGTTGAAGAAGGCAAGCATAGAAAAGTTGTTGTCTACAGATACAAGAGCAAGACCGGATACCATAAGAAAAATGGTCACAGACAGCCATTTACCAAGGTTAAGATTGAAAAGATTAATGCATAGGTAATGGTATTATGATTGAGATAACGATTTATAAAAATGCAGACAATCTGATTACAGGTTTTATGGTGCTGGGACATGCAAATTATGCCGAAAAGGGCAGTGATATTGTATGTGCGGCAGTATCGGCCTTAGTAATCAATACAATAAATTCTATAGAACATTTCACATCGGATGATTTTAATATAAAACAGGATGAGAAAAAGGGTTTGATAGAATTTCATGTGGCTGGTCCTGCCAGTGACAGCGGGAATTTACTTCTTAGTTCCCTGGCCTTTGGGCTTGAAGGAATTGAGGAAGAATATACAGACAGGTATATTAAAGTTCTCCATCAGGAAAAACCACAGTAGACATATAAAGCAGACGCAGATTTTATTTCAGTTTTTGAAATAAATTTGCATGATTTGAATCTAGGAGGTGTAAACTATGTTAAGAATGAACCTTCAATTTTTCGCTCATAAGAAGGGTGTTGGTTCCACAAAGAATGGCAGAGATTCCGAGTCCAAGAGACTTGGTGCGAAGAGAGCCGACGGACAATTTGTTCTTGCCGGAAATATTCTTTACAGACAGCGTGGAACAAAGATCCATCCGGGAGTTAATGTTGGACGCGGTGGCGACGATACATTATTTGCATTGGTAGACGGAGTTGTTCGTTTCGAAAGAAAAGGCAGAGACAAGAAGCAGGCAAGTGTTTATCCTGTGGAAAGCAAATAATTAAAGACACATGTGATTTACCCCAAATTCCTATGCATTAAGAATTTGGGGTTATTTTGTGTAAATGGAGGAAATTATGTTTGCAGACAGAGCGGAGATATATATAAGGTCCGGTAAGGGCGGAGATGGGCATGTAAGCTTTAGAAGAGAAATATATGTCCCGGCAGGCGGTCCTGACGGCGGCGACGGCGGCAAGGGCGGAGACTTGATTTTTGAAGTGGATGAGGGTCTTAACACGCTGGCGGACTTTCGATATATAAGAAAATATGCTGCTGAGAATGGTGAAAACGGCGGTAAAAAGCGTTGTTCCGGCAAGGACGGTAAAGACCTGGTGCTTAAGGTACCGCCGGGAACACTTATCATTGAAAAGACCACAGGAAAAATTGTGGCGGATATGTCGGGAGATAACCGCAGAGAAGTAATTCTAAGAGGCGGCAAGGGCGGAAAGGGCAACCAGCATTATGCTACGGCGACAATGCAGGTTCCAAAGTATGCACAACCCGGACAAGAGGCAATGGAGATGACGATCCGATTGGAGCTTAAAGTAATTGCCGATGTAGGACTTGTGGGTTTTCCCAATGTAGGAAAGTCTACGCTGCTGTCAAGAGTAACAAATGCAAAGCCTAAGATAGGTAATTATCATTTTACTACGACAAGCCCGAATCTTGGCGTTGTAGACTTAGAAGAGGGCGGAGGCGTTGTTATAGCGGATATCCCCGGCTTGATTGAGGGTGCATCGGAAGGTCTGGGACTTGGCCATGAATTTTTAAGGCACATTGAGCGTACAAAGGTAATCATCCATCTGGTAGATGCGGCTTCTACGGAGGGAAGGGACCCGATAGAAGATATCCGTATGATTCATTCGGAGCTTGCCTCTTATAATCCGCAGCTTGCCAAGCTGCCTCAGGTTATAGCGGCAAATAAAATCGATGTACTCTATGGTGAGGACGAAGAACAGGTTATCAATAAGCTTAAGGACAGCTTTGAGCCGGATGGATTAAAGGTATTTCCCATATCGGCAGTAAGCGGGAAAGGTGTCAGGGAATTATTATATCATGTCAAGGGAATTCTGGATAAGATGGATAAAGCCCCTGTTGTATATGAAAAGGAATTCTTCCCTGAGGATTTAAGGGTTGCAACGGAACCGTTTGAGGTATGGAAAGAAGATGATATATACGTTGTTGAGGGCCCCCGTATCGAGAAGATGCTTGGATATACGAATATTGACACAGAAAAGGGATTTATATTCTTCCAAAACTTCATGAAGGATAATGGAATCTTAGAAAAGCTGGAGGAGCTGGGAATCCAGGAGGGTGACACCGTACGGATGTATGGACTTCAATTTGACTATTATAAATAATAGCGATTGATTTTGACACGAATAATAGTATACTATTTTTAATCGTTCCTGGTATGAAATGACCGGATAAATGTTCGTATTAAATAATAGAAATTTTATGTGAAGAAGGGAGAGCTTCGATGACAACAAAGCAGCGGGCTTATCTGAAAAGTTTGGCTATGACTATGGACCCTGTCTATCAAATCGGAAAATCGGCACTTACGCCGGAGATTACCGAAGGTGTTGCAGAAGCCTTGGAGGCAAGGGAATTAATAAAGATTAATGTTTTAAAAAATTGCATGGATGATATCAATGTAATTGCCCATACTCTTGCGGAGAGGACACGTTCTGAAGTAGTACAGGTAATTGGCAGAAAGATTGTATTGTACAGGGAATCCAAGGATAAAAAGAAGATTGTATTCCCCAAGAATATATAAAAAGTATACGAATCAATGCATAGAATTCCATGAAAGGAAGATTTCAGTGAAGAAGATTGGTATTATGGGAGGAACCTTTAATCCTATTCATAACGGACATTTATTCCTGGCAGAGCATGCCTATGAGCAAGCCGGTCTGGATTATGTTCTGTTCATGCCGACGCTTAATCCTCCCCATAAGGCCGGAATGACGGTGGAATCTGCCGAGCATCGGTTAAATATGGTTCGGCTGGCGATACAGAGCAACCCTCATTTTATGATGTCGGATTTAGAGCTTCAAAGACAGGGTATAACCTATACGTCAGATACCCTAAAAGCTTTAAAAAATGAAGAACCGGAGAATGAGTATTATTTTATAGTGGGAGCAGATTCCCTCATGATGATGGCAAAGTGGATGGAGCCGCAGACGGTATTTAATCTCAGCACAATTCTTGCAGGAGCAAGGGAGCAGTATTCGGTAGAACAGCTGAAAGAACAGGCAGCGTATCTTGAGAATACCTATAACGGAAAGATTATTTTACTGGATATGCCTCTTATTGAGATATCCTCTGAAAATATCAGGGAAAGAGTTATAAAAGGGAAATCCATACAGTATTATGTACCGGATGAGGTTGTATCCTATATGAAAGAGCATCATTTATACACATAAATATATTATGTAAACCATTATACGGTAAGACAAAAATCAGGGTAATAGAAGGATATTTTTATGGAATTGGAACAATTAAGAAAGAGTATGAAAAAGGTTTTATCTGAAAGCAGATACAGACATTCTCTGGGAGTGGAAGAGGTATGCTATGACCTTGCCCTGATTCACGGCGAAGATACCTTAAAAGCCGCTATAGCAGGAATACTTCATGATTGTGCCAAGTGTATGACGGATATGGAA